>JARRPY010000101.1:0-9952 GCA_037382425.1 Deltaproteobacteria bacterium | reverse complement strand
CTAGAGGTGCCGAGCTAACCAAGATCAAATCTATAACTCAAGAATGTTTCGCAGAAGCAGGTCAACGAGATGATGAAAAGACTCAAGATCCCGAGATGAAAGAAGTTGGCTTCCCGGAATGGTAATCTGTTTAGCACGTGAGTCGAATTCTTTGAAGGGTTTTTAAGGCCTCCAGAATGTTACTGGGGGCTTTTCTTTTACTATGAAACCGCAACAGAAGAACAATAGGGGCCAGAAGGCAAAAATGTTGCGTTTTGAGGGCTGGCTGTTGGGTATAGTGTTGGGTAAAAGCTTTTTGCCCAAACAAAAAAGGGGTTACGAAACTAGCGTAACCCATTGATTTTGTTATTGGCTCCCCGGGACGGACTCGAACCGCCGACAGGGTGGTTAACAGCCACCTGCTCTACCAGCTGAGCTACCGGGGAATGAAGAGGCCTTTAGATCAATATTTTAAACAGATATTATTACCACCAAATCGGCGATGGGTCAAGAAAATTTTCATGTGCGTATTTCCCTTGAAATTTTTGTCCATATCATAGTATGAGTTTTTTCAATTCAGAATCGGCGATTTCGTAAAGATGGACGGATTTGAAAAAATTATTGAGGAACGAATAAAGCGGGCACAGGCGGAAGGGGAGTTTGACAACCTTCCCGGCAGGGGTTCGCCCATAGCCATTGAGGATGACAGCCATGTCCCCGAGGATCTCAGATTGGCCTATAAGATATTGAAAAATGCGGACTGTCTACCGCCTGAGCTTGAGCTCAAGAAGGAGATCCGCCAGATGGAAGACATGCTGGAGGCCATCCCGGATGAAAGAGAAAAATACCGGCAGATAAAGAAAATCAATTACAAAATTATGCAATTGAATATGATGGGAAATCGCTCCCCTCTTTTGGAAGAAAGTCAGATTTACTACAAAAAAGTGCTCGACAGGCTGGCTCATAAGTGATGTTCAGTATTTAGGCAAGGGAGATCAGACATATGGACATGAAAAGGGACTACTTTGAGGATATTCAGCTGTTTTCATCCGGCGTGGTCCTTTTCTGGTTCGTGATGTTGATGGCCGCCCTGGCCATATTTCCCCTGGTGGTGAAAAACTACTACGTGTACATGGCCAATTATATGGCCATCAATATCATCGTGGCCATCGGTTTGAACATCCTGGTGGGGTATACGGGACAGATTTCACTGGGGCACGCCGGGTTTTTTGCCATCGGCGCCTACGGGACCGTGGTGTTGATGGCCGAGGCCGGGTTGCCGTTCATTGTGGCACTGCCGGTTTCTGCTCTGATTGCTGCGCTACTCGGGTTTTTGCTGGGCCTTCCCGCCCTCCGGTTGGAAGGTCCGTATCTCTCCATTGCCACACTGGGATTCGGGCTCACCATAACGCAGGTCATCGGTCGAATTGAATTCTTCGGCGGCAGGCAGGGACTCCATACGCCGGCACTGACCATCGGTCCCTGGCACCTGGATTCCGATGTGGATTTCTATTATCTCCTGATTATCATCACCGTCATTCTCACGCTGGCGGCCCGGAATCTCATTAAGACCAAGGTGGGCCGTGCCTTCATAGCCATCCGGGATGCGGACATCGCGGCCGAGACCATGGGCGTCAACCTGACCTACTACAAGACGCTGGCCTTTGCGGTGAGCGCTTTTTACACGGGAATCGCCGGGGGGTTATATGCCTTCGTCCTCCGGTTTATCGAGCCGGAAATTTTCAGCCTCCTGATGTCCATTATTTTCCTGGCCATGGTGGTGGTGGGGGGCTTGGGATCCATCTTCGGGTCCATCGCCGGGGCGTGTCTGTTGAGCTGGCTCGACCTTGAGCTTCGAAACATCCTCAGCATTCCCTACTTAGGACAATGGCTGGAAACGTTGTCCCAGAGCTATTTTTCCATCACCGGCGTGTCCAATATCCAGTTCATCGTGTATGGACTGATCATGGTCCTGATCATGCTCTTCGAACCGCTGGGGATTTACGGGTTCTGGATACGCACGAAGATATACTGGAAGACGTGGCCGTTTTAAGGGGCTTTTGTACGGGTTTTGAGGGGGAAGGGCGCACGTCTTAAGGTGACTTGCTTTATTGATCATAGGGAATTCAGGTTTCAGGTGTCGGGAAACTTCGAAAAACAATAACCAGTCTCTGAGAAAATTCAGGAGTGAGAACGGCATGCTTGATTTTATCCAGACCGTGGTGAGCGGCATTGCAGTCGGCAGTTCCTATGCCCTCATGGGGCTGGCAATGGTCCTCATTTACAAGACGTCTGAAGTGGTGAACTTTGCCCAAGGCGAGATGGCCCTCATCTCCTGCTTCATGACCTATATGGTCCTGGAATATCATGGGTTCCCGTTTTATGTGGCCTTTCCGGGGGGGCTGGTTTTTGCGGCCCTGCTCGGATTCTTTCTGGAGTTCGCCGTGCTGAGACGGGCAAAAGAGCCCAATGTGCTTGGGATGATCATTATCACCATTGGGCTTGAGATGATTCTTCTCGGGGTGGTCTCCTGGAAATTCGGGGCCGACCCCAAGACCATGCCGTTTCCGCTTTCCCCCTGGGACAGCGTGGCCCTGGGGGATGTGTTTGTCAGCGCCCTGGAGATGCTGACCTTCATCGTGGCGCTGACGGTCATGGTGATCCTCTTTTTGTTCCTGAGGTACTCCAAACTCGGGGTGGCCATGAAGGCCACCCAGCAGAACAATATGGCGGCCCGGCTCATGGGGATCCGGACCAACCGCATCCTGATGATTACCTGGGGGATTTCTTCGGTGGTGGGGTGCCTGGCGGGACTCCTTATTTCACCCACCACCATGCAGCCCTATATGATGTGGGACCCCATGCTGAAGGGGTTTGCCGCGGCAGTGATGGGAGGGATGACCTCCTTGCCCGGTTCGGTATTCGGGGCCTATATGATCGGCATCATAGAAAATCTTTTCGGTGGGTATGTGTCCATTGAGTTTAAATCCGTCGTCGCCTTCGCCATTATCGTGTTGGTGCTCTGCATAAAGCCGAGCGGGCTGTTCGCACGGCATTATGTGAAGAAAGTGTGATATTCAAACGGTCAATCTTTAATGAAGGAAAGGAGTGGGTCATGAAGGGTAAAGCGATGTTGGTGCTGGTTTCGATGTTTGCGCTGGTTTTCGGATTTACGTCAGGTGGTTGGGCCGGAGAAGGGGTCACCGATACGGAGATCCATATCGGCCAATGGGGGCCACAGACCGGACCGGCCGCACCCTGGGGAGCGGTGGCCCGGGGGTCGGGTGACTTATTTAAGATGATCAATGCAGAAGGGGGCATCAACGGCCGCAAGATCGTCTATCACATGTTCGACGATGCCTATAATCCCGCCAAGACCAAGGCCGGGGTCAAGGAACTTCAGGAGGGTGTGGGGATTTTTGCCTGGACCGGCGGCGTGGGGACTGCCTGCGGGCTGGCTGTTAAGGATTATCTGATGGAACGGAAGATTCCGTGGGTGGGTCCTTCGGCAGGGTCGCTCCATTGGATTACTCCCCCCCAGAAATATCTCTTTGCCGTTTACCCGCTCTATTACATGGAGGCGAAAGTGCTCTGCCAGTATGCAGTGAAGGAGCTGGGTAAGAAAAAAATTGCCATTGCCTATCAGAACGATGATTACGGCAAAAACGGCCTGAAGGGGGCCGCGGAACAGCTCGAGAAGTACGGGCTCAAGCTGGTGGCTCAGGTTCCGGTTGAAAAGTCGGATACCGATATGAAACCCCATGTGATGAAGATGAAAAAAGCGGGTGCCGACGCGGTGCTTCTGTGGGTAACGCCGATTCACGCGGTCCGTGTTATGGGGACGGGCAGGGCCATGAAATTCATGCCCCAGTGGATGAGCACCAGTACGTGCTCCGATTTTCCGCTCATGTACAAGATCAGCAAGGGGCTGTGGCAGGGCGTTATCGCCGCCACTTTTGGTGAACTGCCCAATTCGGATAATCCCCTGATGCAGAAATACAAAAAGGATGCGTTCGATAAATTTGCCGCCAAGGGAGAGCGGTGGGGCGTTTTCTACACCGCAGGCATGCTCTTTTCGGAACCGCTCATTGAAGGGATCAAACGATGCGGGAGGGATTTGACCCGGGAGCGGCTGGTCACGGAACTGGAAGGATTGAAAGACTTCAAAGGGATCGGCGGCAGGATCAGTTATGCCCCTCTGGATCTAAACGAGCCCTACAAATGTCGGCAGGGTCAGAAGGAGGTCTTTCTGGTCAAGTGCCTGAAAAACGGTGCCTATGAGAAACTTACCGGATGGGTGAGCATCAAATAAACAGGCTTTCGTGCCCCCTCCCATAGGGGAGGGGGCTAACCCATCTGCTCTGCGGACAAACGATCCCTTACCGCAAGTTGCGGACAAGGTTTAATATTTACAGTGCGCGAATTCTCCGCTGTTTGCGGTCGCGCTTGCAGCCCGCTTACAGCGGGTCTCCTCAATTTTCTGAATGATGACATTTTTTAAGGTACAGAATCTCTCCATATCCTTCGGGGGCTTAGATGCCCTCAGTGGTATTCATTTTGAGGTGGAAAAGGGGTCTATTTTCGCCATCATCGGTCCCAACGGTGCCGGAAAGACGACCCTGTTCAACTGTATCAACGGTATCTACCGGCCCAATGCCGGCCGGATCATATTCAAGGATAAGGAAATCCAGAAAAAGAAACCGGACCGGGTGGCCCGGCTCGGCATCGCCAGGACCTTCCAGAATATTGAGCTCTTCAACCACATGAGCACCATGGAAAATCTCATGGCCGGGCGGCATCTCCATATACGGAACGGTCTGTTCAGGGGGGCATTTATGTGGGGAAGACACTCTTTTGCGGGCCGGGAGGAGGTCCGGCACAGGGAAAAGGTGGAGGAGATCATCGATCTCTTGGATCTTCAGTCGGTCCGGAACAGCCTGGTGGGCGGACTCCCTTACGGGACCCAGAAGCAGGTGGAACTGGGCAGGGCCCTCGCACTGGAGCCCGAGTTGCTCCTCTTGGACGAGCCCTGTGCAGGGATGAATTCCGAAGAAAAACAGGACATGATATTCTGGGTCAAGGATATCCAGGATGAACTGGGGGTCACGATTCTCCTCATTGAACACGACATGAAGATGGTGATGGATATCTCGGAGCGGATACTGGTCATCAATTTCGGCAAGCCCGTCACCGAGGGGACACCGGAAGAGGTGCAGAAAAACCCCGAGGTGCTGGAAGCGTATCTTGGAGAGGACTGATCATTGGCCGCCATGCTGGAAATAAAGAATATTGAGACGTTCTATAACCTGATTTATGCCCTGAGGGGCGTGTCCCTTTCGGTCAATGAGGGGACCGTCACCACCATCCTCGGGAATAACGGCGCAGGAAAATCGACGATTCTAAAAACGGTGATGGGGCTGCTCGACGATCAACCCGACAAGGGGACCATCGAATTTGAAGGGAAGCGCATAGACGGAAAGGATCCCGAGGTGATCGTCAGACGGGGCATTGCCTACGTGCCTGAGGGCCGGGAGGTCTTTGAAGAGCTGAGTGTCAGGGAAAACCTGATGATGGGCGCTTATATCCGGAGGAATCGTGCGGCCGTAAAGAAGGACTTTGAACAGATCTATCAATATTTCCCGGTCCTAAAACACCGGGAACATCAGTGGGCGGGAACCCTTTCAGGCGGTGAACAGCAAATGCTGGCCATCGGGCGGGCCCTGATGAACCGGCCCAAGCTCCTCTTTCTGGATGAACCGTCCCTGGGGCTTTCACCGATTCTGGTCAAAGAGATCTTCAATATTATCACCACCGTTAATGAACGCGATGTGACCATACTGCTGGTGGAACAAAACGCCAGGATGGCCCTTAGCATATCGGAGTTCGGCCTTATACTGGAAAATGGGCGTTTCGTGATGAAGGGAAGATCAAAGGATCTGATGGAAGACGATGACGTGAAGGAATTTTATATGGGGATTCGGTCTGAGGAGTCGGCCAAGGGGTTTCAGCGGTGGAAGCGAAAAAAGAGGTGGAGATAGAAATCTCATGAGTATCGAAACCGTCCCCCGCATGTTCAAAAAAACCGTTGCCAAATATGGTGATCGGGTGGCCATGCGGAAAAAAGAATATGGGATCTGGCACGATATTTCCTGGAATGACTATTACCGGGAGACAAAAGAGATCGGCTCGGCCCTCATGTCCCTGGGGCTCGAAAAGGGGGATTGCGTCTCTATTATCGGCGACAACTGCCCCGAATGGGTCACCGCGGATCTGGCGGTTCAGTGCACCGGAGGCGTGACCGTCGGCGTTTATTCCACCAATGCCTGGCCGCAGGTGGAATATGTGGTGCAGAATTCAGACTCCAAGTTCTTCTTTGTGGAGAACGAGGAGCAGTTGGATAAGTGGCTCCATTTCAGGGATAACGTCCCCCATCTCAAAAAGGTCATTGTTTGGGACCTGGAGGGATTGAGACACTTCGAAGACCCCATGGTAATGACCTATAAAGAGATGCGGGAAATGGGCAAAGCGGAAATCGAAAAAGCACCGGACCGTTTTGAAAAAAGGATGGAGACGGTGGATCTGGAGGATCTGTCCATGCTGATTTACACCTCCGGAACCACCGGTCCGCCCAAAGGGGCCATGCTGACCCACAAAAACCTCATGTGGATGGGTGAGACCCTTACCGCTGTCAATCCCATGTATGATACCGACGAGGTCCTCTCTTTTCTCCCCTTATGTCATGTGTTTGAACAGCTCTTCACGGTCATGGGCCATATCACCCATGGGTATGTGGTGAACTTTATTGAGAATCTGGATACGGTGACCGACAATATGATTGAGGTGTCCCCCACCGTGGGCTATGCGGTTCCCAGGATATGGGAAAAATACCTTTCCGCCGTTCATATCCGAATGTCCGATGCCACCTGGTTCAAGAAACTCCTCTTCGGAATCGCCCTTAAGTTGGGAATGAAACGCGCCACACTGATGATGAACTTTAAGCCCATCTCCTCTTATTTGAAGATTCTGTATGCGGTGGCCTATTTCACGGTTTTTAGAAAATTAAAGGAGCGGTTGGGATTTGATCGGATGCGAATCGCCTATTCCGGTGCGGCCCCCATTTCCCCGGACGTGCTTCACTTCTTCCAGTCCATTGGGGTGAACCTGGTGGAGGGGTACGGGCAGACCGAGGGGACCGGCGTCACCTGTGTGTCGAGGGTGGGACGCGTCAAGTTTGGAACCGTCGGGCCTCCCATCGACGGAACCGAGATCAAGATTGCCGAGGATGGGGAGATCCTGGTGAAATCTCCGAGTGTGTTTAAAGGCTACTATAACAACCCGGAAGCGACCGAAGAGACCATCAAGGAGGGTTGGCTCTATTCGGGCGACGTGGGAGAGATCGATGAGGACGGCTATCTGAGGATCACCGACCGGAAAAAGGATATCATCGTCACGGCCGGGGGAAAGAATATCACGCCCCAGTACATCGAAAATAAGCTCAAGTTCAGTCCCTATATCAATGATGCGGTGGTGATCGGAGACAAGCGGAAATTTATTAGCTCCCTGATCATGATCGACGAAGACAATGTGGTCAAGTTCGCCCAGGACAACAAGGTCCAGTTTTCCACCTACAAAGACCTGACGCAGAGCCCTGAGATCAATAAACTCATCCAGAAGGAAGTGGACAAGGTCAACGACACCCTCGCCCGGGTGGAACAGATCAAGAAGTTCACCATTCTCCCCAAAAAGCTTTACGAAGAGGACGGCGAAGTGACCCCCACCATGAAGGTTAAACGAAACTATGTGAATGAGGCCTTCGGCGATCTGATCGAGGCCATGTATTCGCGAAACAAGGTCTAAAGATCGAAGCCTGCCTGGGTGAGTAGCCGCTTCACATGCGGCAGATTCGCCTTGATTTCCGGCACTGTCAGCTCCAAGGTCATGGTCTTGTCATAGCCTGCCCGATTCAGTCTGCGAAATATGGCTTCAAAGTCCACCACAGGTGAAGATCGTCTTTGGGCGAGTCCCCGCGCCGGGTGTCATGCATGTGGACGTGCCTGTTACGGTCGAAACACCGATCGATAAGCTCATGACTGGTGTTCTGGCGGCATAAGAGTTGTGCGTGCCCCAGATCCAGGGTCATATGAAGGTGAGGAACGGCCGCAAATGCCCCGCAAAGATGGTCGGCGGTCTCGCTCAGGTTTTCAATGCACAGGGTGATGCCATTGTCCCCGGCCCGTTTTACCACCCGTTTTAAAAAGCCCGCCTTGTATAAAATGGCATCTTCTGTCACAAAGCGGGGGTCCATCCAGAGGTGGATGGTGAGGCACCTCATGTCCAGTTTAGGCATGAGGGAAAGGACTTTTTTGAGCTTCGGGAGATAGCGGGTCTCCAAGGAACGGATGTCGTTGGGATCTCCTTCCCGGGGACCATGACAGAGATAGCCCATGCCCAGTTCATCCATGAGGCGTCGGTAGGACGGTATGTGAGCGCTGAACGCCTCGGGCCGAGGCATTGAGACCTCCGCAAACTCGAGCCCAAGGTCGTGCAGCCGCACGACGTCATTGGGGCTTCTCGCCGTGCCCCCAAGGTGAATTGGATGGGGTTTCATTTGACTCTATTTTTTGTATAGCTAACGGGTGATGTATTAGTAAGCAGTCAAAATCTCACGCAAAGCCGAAAAGACCGCAAAGTCAACTTGTCATAATTAATATCGCTTTTTCTCTGCGTCCCTGCGTGTCGGCGCGAAAACATACTTTTTAAGGGACTATCAACGGGTGAATTTGCCGTCTTCGTAGATGACCACCTCTTCACCTGACGCCAGGTGGGCCGTCACGCGTTTGTTCTCCGTATTGACCAAATCCCAGTGGAGCGCCGAGTCGTTGAATCCCAGCTTGTCCTTCATCTTGGGGGTCAGTTTGGCGGGGTCACCGGCGTAGGTGTCTGTGTAAGACATACCGACCGCCACATGACAGTTCCCGTAACGACCGCCGAAGTTTTCATCATAGAGGGTGCTGGCCATAAACCGGTTGATTTTGGAGAAGCGTTTGTCCGTCAGAGAGAATTCCCCCAGTCTTCGGGCGCCGGGGTCCATGTGAAGCTGCTTCTCCACGAAGTTTTTCCCTTTCTTTGCGTCGATCTTCACCACAGATCCCCGCTCGAAGGTGAGTCTGACCCCTTCCACATAAACGCCCTCCACATAATTGCCGCTTCGAAATGACGGTTGATCCGCGTAGTAGACGCCTTTTGTTCCTCGCCAGTCCGGAGAGAGAAACAGCTCGAAACTGGGGATGTTATGCCCTGAAATCCCGCTCCACTGTCGCTTCTCCCCGATCTTTATGATGAGATCCGTGTGGTCCGACTCCACGTGACAATGGGTGATATCCATCTGATTGAGCCATTTTTTAAGGGATACGGCTTTTCGATAGATCTGTTTCCACTCCTTCACCGGATCCGGCTTGTCCAAGTAACAGGCCTTGATGACCTGGTTGGTGTATTGCCGCAAGGTTATGTTGGCCTGTTTTGCCAGGGCCTCTGTCGGCACCATACAGAGGGTCCACCCCAGTTCGCCCTTTTCTTCCCGTTTTCGCATGATATCCCTGAGGGGCTTTTTGGCTACGGCCACTTTCCCGATTCGTTTGGGATCGATATGCTTTAAATGGGTTAAAGATCCGGGGGCATGGAGGAATATCCTGCCGTTGAGGTGTTCTGAAAGGTCCTTTTCCCAGGACCCCAGGAAAGTAAGTTGTTTCTGATTGGCCTTGTCATAGAAGTTTTGCTCCATAAGGGTGGTGGGGCCCGAGCGCAGGACCGGAATCATGCCCCATTCCAGAAGTTTTCCCTGAAGGCATTCTGCGAGATGCACCGCAGGCGGATCGTATTGGACCAGCAGGATATCTCCTTTTTTATACTTCTGAGTCCTGGCTGCCTTGAGTCCCCATATGAGGACGTCCGAATATTTTTCCAATTGTTTTTT
>JARRPY010000100.1:0-11712 GCA_037382425.1 Deltaproteobacteria bacterium | reverse complement strand
ATCTGGCCAGTTCAATAGTTGTGATAATTGCTTCTATCAGTCACAGCAAAATTCAGAGGCATGAATTGCAAGGTTGAAAAAGACAACACTACCGGAACAATGTTTCATCGACCATGATGTCAATTCAAGATGACGGGGACGAACCCTATATAGGCTTACCCTGTATTTCGGGTAATCTGGAGGATACAACAGGACTAGCGCTAATTTTGAGGCCTAACAGCTGAGGAAATAGGCACATCGCTTGAGAGTTTCCAAACAACTTCATGATTATAGGACTGCAAACGCTTGGACCGGAGCGGATTTTCCCTTTACAAAGAGGTTTTCCAGCAGCCTTAAAGGGGTAGTCTTCTGATCGTCAGGGCCTAAACGGGAATATGTTGTGGCCGATAGGATCATCTGGGTCCCTACTATTTTGGTCAGCGACTGGAGCCGTGAGGCCAGGTTCACGGTATCGCCCACCAAGAGGTAGGAGAGCCGATCTGGACTGCCTATATTAGCGGCCAGAGCCTCACCGGTGTGTATGCCGATACCGTGCCCCAGGGTGGGCCAGCCCCTCTCCTTGAACCGGCTGTTGAGTACGTTCAATCGCTGTCGCATTTGAAGACCGGCCCGAAATGCCCTAATAGGATGATCCTGGCTCGAGATTGGCGCACCGAAGACGGCATATATTTCATCGCCGATAAACTGGAGTACCAGTCCCCCTTGTTCTTGGATGGCCTCGGCCATTTCCTTGAAATAGGCGTTCATGAGCTTGACCACCGTCTTGGGATCATTCTGCTCCGTCATGGGGGTAAAGTCCCTCAAGTCTGAGAACAAAATGGTCACCTCCTTTTTTTCACCGTCCAAAGGTGTTCGGCCGGAAAGGACCTCATCTCTTACCTCCTTAGCCACATACTTGCCAAAGGTATCTTTGATCAGGTCCCGCTCTGTGAGCCCCTCGGTCATTTCGTTGATAGCATCCCCGGTATAGCCGATCTCATCATTTGACGTCACGCGTACCTTTTGATCAAACCTCCCGTTTCGAACCTTTTGAAGGACGCCGATGATATCCTTCAACGGCCCGCTCAGATTGCCGCTCACAATGAATGCCAGCCATATCCCCACACCCATGGACAGGATAGCGTTGGTGAAAATGCTCGTCCGCAATTGATGGAGCGCCTGGACCGGATCCCCTACCGGGGAAAAGGTGCCGCCCGTAATATTGATTAGGGCAAAGAAGGGGACCAGGTTCGCGGCAAAGATGAGTGCGCCAATGCGGGTGCCGATGCGGATGCGAAGGGTCCCAGGGGTCTTGTAGAGTCCCCCCTGTGGGAAGAAGTGTGGAACCAGCCTTCGTTGCAGGACATGCTCCAGCACGAAGAATGCAAAGGCTATGGTGATCAGGCCGGTGAAAAGGTTTGTGAAAAAGGGCTGTCCTACCGTATTGCGCGGAGCGCTTGAGAACCAGAGAGCCGCAGGGTATACAATCCCGGAGATTAGCCAGATACCAAAATCTATTGAAATGAGCACAAAGGGCTCGTTGAGCAGTCTGCGCCGTACCTGAGACAGCTGTTCTTGGGAAATTGGATTTCCCATTTTCTCCTGATTCAAGTATCTTCGAATGGGTCTCTCATACCATATAACCAACATAATGGGCACTGCAAAGGAGAGGGGGAGAAAGATCATGTGAACGGCGTGAATCGCCGCGTATGCTTCGGGGACAATGGAAACCACTCCGGTATGCCGTGTCAGGAAGATCGCCACGCCCACACCGATAACGTTGGCAATCATATTTGCAAAGAGCATCCAGTTCTTGAGACGGAAAAAACACCACCGGGTCGTGCCTTCCATGATGAACCCCCCTCCCGCCCGCAAAAGCCGGGGCTTTGCCGAGATCTGAAGCAATGGCGAGTGAAATGATCAAAAACCTGGTTTTTCATCGAGAAAGTATAGGGGAAACACCCTCGGGGGTCAAATAAGGGTGGCGATTTTGGACTCTTAACGATTTTCAATGTTTCGTGCACTTGACCTGCATTGTAAAATGGCTGGGATGTTCGACCTGTGCGATTTTAATGTCCAATAGTCAAAATGGACAAAGTCAGTGCATTTAAAAGTGTCCCTACGTTAGAAACGTCCTTTGAATGAACGCGGATTTTTGGGCGTTTTCTGGCCGAAATAGACAATCCAATAGTTGTGATTTTTGCCTATATGATATATAAAAATGCCGATTTTTCAGTGGGGATGGAAAGCGTTGCCTTTTCTCTATCCCTATGTAACATCTCGGACATAAAGCACGCCGCAGCACCTGCAGGGCGGTTCACCACAAAAATGATAATCGGATCCCAATTCCCGACGGCAGATGCGCAACACATCGTACATGTAACAGGCTTTCAGGTCAGAGACTTCGTATTCGCCTTTTGTCATGGCGTTTTTCACCCTTGAGGATACAAAAAGAGATGTTCAGTTCTTATTTTGTTTTTCGAGTTGTTCGTCCACGAGTCTTTTTAAATTGCTCAAATCCCGACTATGAATGCGCCGACCGTTTATGAAAAGCGCCGGCACGCCTCTTACGCCGATGTCCCGACCCTCTTTAAGATCTCGATCGATTTGCTTAAGGAGTGAGGAGTCCTGCCGGTCTTGGTTGAATTTGGTCATGTTCAAATTCAGCTCCTTGGCGATGTCATCCAATCTCTTGTCATTCAGATATCTGTAGTTTTTGAACAACTCGTCGTGATATTCCCAGAATTTGCCTTGACGTCCGGCAGCGAGAGCGGCCGCGGCAGCCTTTAGGGCAAACTTGTGACTGCTCAGCGGAAAATTTTTATACACGACCTTTACCGCTTCCGGATATTGCTTGAGCAACTGCTCAAGTACAGGGTCTACCCTGGCACAGTACGGTCACTGAAAATCGCTGAACACGGCAATGGTTACAGGCGCATTGGCCGGGCCCTTGTAAGGCGCACCTTTTGTGTTGATTTCCTCAAAAAAATCGAGGGAGATGATCCGAATCGTTTTTCCCGAACGACTGGTTACATAGAGCCGGCCTCCCTTTGGACCCATTTCGAGCTGATCCACTTCATTTCCGAGGTGGATCTTGTTTTGAAAGATCCCTTTTTCGTCAAAGACCGCAACATTCCCTCGATCTGTCAACACAAAAAGATACTTTCCATCCGGTGTGGCGACCACATCGATCGGTGCATCTTCCAGCGTCAACTGCTTTTGAAGATCCATATTCACGCCGGCATCAGCCGTGGCAGCCACGGCAAAGAAGATGACGATGATGCCCAAATAGAATTTAAGACGACGTAATTTCATTTCACTCCTCCACTTCTTGTACAATTTAATGACGGCCGTACGGTCGAGTCTCCCCGGCCATATCTCTTATCATCAGATGTTGCGCCATCGCGTCATTTCACATGTTTCGTGGATGATCCGCTATTTTCGTTTCACCCGATCGTCGACTGGATTCGGCTCATCTAAGGCCCCCTTGAAGGGAAGTCATGGATTGCTTCAAAGATGGCCATGGGGTTTTTGCCGTTTTGTTCGGCAATTTGCTTAATGGTTCCTTCAGGCGCCGCCTGGATGCCGTTCTTTCCCAGATACCGCAACAAATCCTGGAGCTCGAGACCATATGCCTCGCACACCTGTGTGATCGTCCGGCGGCCAAAGCCCGGCGGGGGGCTGTCAGGAAGCGTGTGTCCTTCGGATCGAACGGTGGCGGGCCTGATGATGTCATAAAGGGCCTTTGGCGTCATACGATGAGCCTTGGCAATCTGGAGAATCGTCTGACCCGGGTGGGTCACATCAACCCCCGCTTCTTTAAGCAGAATCAGGGTCTTTTCGAGATCCAGATCCGTTCTTTTGGCAAACATTCTAAGTGAAGAAAGCTCTGCGTGTCCATAAGGAGGCTCTCCATATTTTTGATTGGCCCGTTCGGTAATACGGCTCCCTATGGATACCAGCGTACTCATGGGAGGAAGATTCAAGAGGGTGCCCGCTGCCACCACGAACGTCACCGCCAGGGCCAGATTGAAATTGGGGGTAAAGACCTTCATGTGTTTGGCTTTGTCCTTGAGGTAGGCGGTGATCACTTTCCAATTGTAGACGAGGTGAAAAATCCCGGCCAAAAGGAAAAGCGCCCCGAGATTAAGATGCAGGTCTCCCCACTGGGTCTTGCTTAGACCCCACAGACGCCAGTCCGACCAGTACGCCACCCGCCCCTGAGGCTCAATAAACAATATGACGCTGGTCAACACCAGTAGCACAAAACTCGTCAACATGGTGAGCGAGATGATCTTTCGTGGTTTCATGGTTGACCCTCCCTAACTGAAAAAGACCCGTACCATGATATGGATGTCATCCTCCCAGATACGCCTTCTTCACCTGGGGGTCGGCGATCAAGTCCCGGGAGGACCCTTCCAGCGAGATGACCCCGTTTTCGAGGACATACCCCCTTTGGGCGAATCGAAGGGCCATCCGGGCATTCTGTTCCACCAACAGGATGGTGGTCCCTTCCCGGCTGATGGCTTTAAGCGCCTGAAACACATCCAGCATCAAAAGCGGTGCCAGCCCCATGGATGGCTCGTCCAGAAGCATCATCTTCCGACCGCTCATGAAAGCCCGGCCGATGGCCAGCATCTGCTGTTCTCCGCCACTGAGGGTGCCCGCCTTCTGAACTTGCCGCTCTCTGAGTCGAGGAAAGAGCGTAAATACCTGCTCTCTGTCCTTTGATATTGCCACTCGGTCTTTTCGGGCAAAGGCGGCCAACTCCAAATTCTCAAGAACGGTCAAGTTCCCGAAAAGCCTGCGGCCTTCCGGCACGTGCGAAATACCCAGTTCCCTGACCACTTGTTCTGCGGCATATTTGAGAAGATTTTCTCCTTTAAAGAGCATTACCGTACCCGGCTCCACCGGTACCAGCCGGGATATGGCCCGAAGGGTGGTGCTCTTTCCCGCGCCATTGGCCCCGATCATACACACGATTTCGCCCCGGGAAACCTCAAAATCAATCCCCTGAAGGGCCCGGATTCTCTCATAGGAGACTTTCAGATTTCGGATCTCTAGGAACATCATTCGACCATGTCATCTCCCAGGTAGGCATCGATCACCCTGGGATCATTTTGAATTTCAGCGGGGGTCCCCTCTGCGATCACCTCACCGAACACCAGGGTCTGAATCCGTTGGCAGAGTTCCATCACCACCTTCAATCGGTGCTCAATAATGAATATGGCAACCCCCATTTTATCGTGAACCAGCCGTATGATGTCCATCATTCGCAGCAGTTCTTCAGCGTTCATGCCGGCGGTGGGCTCATCCAGGAACAGAACCTTCGGCTCCGTGGCAAGGGCCCGGGCCATCTCCACCCGTCTCTGGGCCCCGTAAGGCAGTTGAAGCACATTCTGCCGGGCCAAGGCCGCCGCATCCACCAAATCCAGCAATTCAAAGGCCCTTTGTTCAAGCTCGGATTCTTCCCTCATCCTTTTGGGGGTGCCGAAAAAAGCCCCGCTAAGCCCATAGGTCAACCGCGAATACCGGGCCATCTTGATGTGTTCCAATACGGTCATGTGGCGCCACAACCGCAGGTTTTGGAAGGTTCGTCCCAGGCCCCTGGAGGCGATCTCGTAGGGTCTCAATCCCACGATGTTTTCCCCCTCCAGTAGGATCTGGCCCTCGCCGGGATGATGGATACCGGTGATCAGGTTAAACACCGTGGTTTTGCCCGCCCCATTGGGGCCGATGAGTCCCCGGATCTGACCCGCTTCGAGATCCAGATGATAACGAAACACCGCACGCAAGCCGCCGAAATAGTGGGTCATGTTTTTTACCTCTAAGAGCGGCATGTTATTCCTCTGTTTTGGGCGCCGTTTTGGGTTTAATTAGGTTTCCCACGTTGAACTCTCGAAAAGCGATGAGCCCCGTGGGCCTGAAGATCATCACCAGAATGAGCAAAAGGGGAATGATGATCCATTTCAGTATTTCCAGAGGCCTCAGTGCTTCACTCAAGAGACTGAGACTAACCGCCCCCAGGATGGACCCGTAAACCGAATTGAGACCGCCGAAATAGACCATGGCCAACACTTCGGCCAGTCGCTGGATGCCGAATGTGCCAGGGTTGATGAAGCGAAGCACATGGGCGAACAACCCCCCCGCCACACCGGCCCAGAACGCGGCGAACAAGAATCCCAGCATTTTGGTACGTCGGGTATTTACGGTCATGGCGTCTGCCGCGATTTCATCATCCCGCACGGCGTTCAGCGCCTTGCCCATGGTGGAATTAACGAAGTTATTGATCATCCATACGCACAAAACAGTCCAACCGAATACCGTGGGCAGGTTGGCCCAGTCGGGTTGCCCGCTCATCCCCCGAGGGCCGCCCACGACTTCCAGGTTCTCGAAAAGGCTTTTGACGATAAACATGAAGGCGAGGGAGATGATGGCCAGATAATCACCGCGGGTACGAAAAGAAGGGATGGCCACCAGAAGCGCACCAAGGGAGGCCACCAGGCCACCCAGAATCAGGGCGATGGGGAACAGAAATGGTCCCAAGGCCGATGGAAGTAATGCCCCGCCAAAGAGTCGGTCACTGACAAAAAGGCTCACGGTAAAGCTGGAGGCCACGTAGGCCCCCAGCGCCATGAATCCCGGGTGTGAGCAACTGAACTCCCCCAGATACCCGTTAATGACATTGAGGCTCAACGTCAGCATCACGAATATGAGGGTAAACTTGAGCGTCAACAGCCGATAGGCGCTCATCTCCGACCAGACATGCAACACGGCGTACACCAGGGCCAGGTGCACCAGAATGGAAAAGGGTTTCGACACCTCCAGCATTCTTTTTGAGGCCCAATTGGCGGGATGGGCCAAAAAGCGGCCCAGGAGGGCCAGGGACAACCCGTAGATCATGAGCACATAGAAAAAGGCGCTCGGTATGAGCAGGGGCTTTTTCAGGATAATGAGGGCACCGAAAAGGACCGGCACTTTGGGCAAACCCAAGTACCCCGCCACCGGGGTTCCTGCAAACCGCTCCAATACAGCCGCTCCCAGTGCGCCAAAAAGCCATCCCAACAGGGGAACCGTGGCCCAGAATGCGGTTATTCTGTTCCACAGGCCGCTATGGTTTAAAGTTCCCATGAATCCTTTATCCTAAAGCCTTAGACGGGCGCTGTAGTCTTCGCCGAAAAATCCGTGGGGTCGAAACACCAAAATCAACAAAATAATGGAATAGGCGATGAGATCCCGCAGGGTGGACGGGAAAATCATGGCCACAAAAATCTCGATAAATCCCAGGAGGAATCCGGCCAGCGCCGCACCCATGATGGATCCCCGGCCTCCCAGGATGGCGGCCACAAATGCTTTCCAGCCAAAGACAATGCCCATGTAAGGATCCAGCACCGGATAGGCCACCCCGAATAAGATACCGGCCGCAGCCGCCAGTGCCGAGCCAATGGCAAACGTCAGCCGCGCCACATTATTGATGGAAACGCCCATGAGGGGGACCACGGCGTAATCGAACGCCATGGCCCGCATGGCCATTCCCCATCGACTCCGCTTGACAAACTGGTGAAGCAAAACCATGAGAAAGAGGGAAACCACGACAATCATGATTTTCTTGTCGGTGACGAAGACCCCCCCGATGTCATGGGTGGCGGATTCGATCAATCGTGGAAAGCGAACCCGCTGCGCCCCCAGAAGCATGAGGTTTGATGTTTCCAGAATAATGCCGATCATGAGGCCGGTAATGGCCGCAGAGGCCCGGGGCGCTTCGCGCAGGGGACGGTAGCCCACCCGCTCCACCAACATTCCCAGAAAGGAGGTCAGAAACATGCTGATGATAATGGTCAGTGTCAGAATCAGCCACCCCGGAGCGGCCACGGCCCCCATCTTGGCCAAGGCCACCAGAAGCGTCGCGATCCCGAACCCGATGTAGGCCCCGACCATGAAGATATCCCCATGGGCGAAGTTGAACAGCATCAGGATGCTGTAGACCATGGCATATCCCAGAGCGATGAGGGCATAAAAACTGCCCCATTGAAGCGCATTCACCAGATCGTTACCTCATAAAAAACGCGTGCATGGCATCTTCACCTGACCCGCCATATCAAAATGAACATCCAAAACATGTCCCTGTCACGGGCATATGGATTTGTAAAACTCAAACTCCCCGCTGTCACTGATTTTTACAATGACGGCGCACTTGATGGGATCCCCTTGTTCGGTAAATGTCATTTTCCCGGTAATCCCTTTAAATTCCTTGATATTCGCGATGGCATTCCGTACGCACTGTCGATCTTTCTCCACGTCGCCCGTAAGATGTCCACAATTGCCGATGGCCATCTTTATGATCCCCAACGAATCCCAGGTGAGGGCCGCCACATCATCCGGCACGTAGCCGTATTTCTCTTTATACCGATCAATAAAGGCTTTTGTTGCGCCCTTGGCGCCCGCCGCCGCGTAGTGGGTGCTGAAGAAAAGACCGTAACAATCCCTACCGCAGAGCTTTACTGTCTCTGCAGAACCCCAGCTGTCACTGCCTATGATGGGTTTATTCCACCCCAGTTCGTGGGCCTGCTGCACGATCAGCGCCACTTCATTGTAATACTGGGGTGTAAACAGGAACTCTGCCCCGGACCGAATGATCTTGGTCAGTTGAGAACTGAAGTCCGCATCTTTTGTGGTGAAACTCTCGAAGGCCACCACCGAGCCGGGACCGTGACGTTTTTCCCACGCTTTCTTGAAATATTCCGCCAGACCCTTGGGATAGTCACTGGCCACGTCAAAAAGCACGGCGGCCTTTTTAAATCCAAATTCTTCCGTGACGAAATTGGCCAGCACCGGACCCTGAAAGGGATCCAGGAAACATCCTCTGAAAACATAAGGGCGGTCTCTCGTGGTGTCCGGGTTGGTGGACCAAGGGCTGATCATGGGGGTTTTCCAATTGTTGGCCACTTCGCCTGCAGGAACCGCCTGTGCGGAGGCCTGGGGACCCACAATCACCAGCACCTCGTCTTCTGTAATCATCTTGGTGTTGGCCTTAACCGCGGATTCGGCTTTGCTCTCATTGTCTTCGATCACCAGTTCCACGGGATATTTCTTTCCACCCACGTCAATGCCGCCGGAAAAAAATCATCCACACCCGTGGCTTTCGCATGAGATCCTCCTTGAATTAAGGTCACATAATATCGACCGGCCCTTTTGGTGTCGTATTTTGGTATGCATTCTTTTTTGAATCAAGAAAAAAAGCCTTCTTTCAAAAGAAGGGCTTTTCATAAGGCTCCCGTACCGTGCGCTCATGTCGCCTCCAACACAACCGAGCATGCTATCGCCGATCCGGAGGGGGGTGATGAATCCCCCTGTGGGGCCTTGAGACTTCCCTTTAGTTGTTCCTTGACCCCCCCAAACATTTTGACTATACTCCGCCGGCAAGAAGCGGAACACGCCTTAAATGTAAAGCAGAACAGAGAACGAGACGGGTTTTGATAGTGTCATGGAAGTTTCAGGAATGCCCGCAAAGAGATACGTATCTTTCTTTCAAAAAATTCACAGGAAAATCGGCAAAAAGCTTATTTTCTGCTTGATGTGCCTGGTCATCCCGGCCGTCGTCGTCTTCAATAATTTCGTCCCGCACTCCGAAATCCAGGAGGCCCTTGCGACACGCGCTTTTCCCGTGCAGCAACCGGATACGCCCGGCAAGGGACGCATTTCCCGATCACCCCGATACATCACCGTGGAGATGAAAACGCCTCTGGAAACACTGGTTGCAGGGGAACCCGGCAGTTTTAAACTCGAGGCCCGGCTGGTTGAGCCGAAGAATGCCTCCGGTACACCACCCACATGGGACCGGACAGCGAAAAATCCATTGGTCGTCTGGGTCGCCACGCGGGCTGAAAGCGGCATCGCGTTCATTGATCGGGTTCATCCCGATAGGCCCCATCATCATATCCTGGTGAAGTTTACCCTCCCGCCCGGCCCTGATTCCCAAACGCTGATTGCGAAGGTGAATTACCGGGTGAACGCCAGGACCATAGCGGGTGAGCACACGCTTTGGATGGAGATGTATGGGCGACTGATTGATGCAAGCGGAAACAAGATCCAGGATATGGGCATTACCAAAACCCCTTTCAAGGTCGACACCCATCTTCGGACCAAATTGCTGATGCTGCTCGTCATCGCCGCCGCCGTCTTTCTCTTTATTGTGGAATGGGTGCGTGTGGACGTGGTGGCCATCGCCATGATGGTGCTCCTTCCCGAACTGGGGTTGCTGAACGCCAAGGATACCTTTGAAGGGATCAGCAGTAACGCCGTAATGGCCATCATCGGGGTGATGATTATCAGCTATGGATTGAACCGGGCCGGCCTGGTCAATCGCGTCATTCAACCCTTGTTGAAGCACATCGGCAGGAGTTCGCGCAGATTGACGGTGCTTTTTTCCAGTTTGATTGCGGCCATCTCCAGTGTCATGCAGAATACCGGCGCTGCCGTGCTCTTTTTGCCCGCCATTCGCTTGGTCACTTCCTACAGGCTCAAAATCCCCATCTCCCGTGTGCTCATGCCCATTGGTATGGCGGCCATTTTAGGGGGCACAATGACCATGATCGGGACCAGTCCCTTGATTTTGCTGAACGACATTCTGCCGCCCGGAATGCCCAAATTCGGTTTCCTGGAATTGACGCCCATCGGCCTCGCCCTGGTCGCCGGCGGGGTTGCCTACCTGTCCACAGTGGGAATGCGTTTTCTTCAACATCAGTCCGAAAACACGACCGGCGGCCAAGCCACGGAGGCCATCCCCTCTGAGCAGGGCATCCTCAGCTCCTACCCGACAATCAAAGGTCCCTTCGAGATTCATGTCCCCGAAGATTACCGGCTGACCAAGGATCCCCAGTCGGTTGTCGGGATCCGTCGGAGATATATGGTAAACATCGTGGCAACGGCCAGCTCAGACGGACAATGCGACATTGCCCCGCTTCCGGAAAGAACCATCCGACCGCAGACCGATCTGTGCGTGTATGGTCCATTGGATGCCGTCCAAACGTTTGTACGGGAATACGGCCTGACCTTAAAAGATGAACCGGAATGTTTCAAGGATACCATGTTCAATCCGTCCCTGGCAGGACTCGTGGAGGGTGTAGTATCCCCCAGATCCAGCCTCATCGGACAAACCATTAAGGAAATCCGTTTTCGTGAGACATTCGGGGTAAATCCCCTGGCCATCCACCAATCCGGCCAGACCTATTATCAGCAACTGGCGGATCGCCCATTGGAATCCGGAGACGCGATACTCATGCACGGCACCTGGGAACAGTTTCATGCGCTCGGGGGCATGCACCAGAACCTCATCATTATTACGCCCTTTGAAAAAGAGTTTCACCAGCCGGAGAAATCCCGAGGAGCGCTGATCTGTTTTTTGGTGTCACTGTTCCTGATGATCCTGTCCAGCTTTTATTTTCAAAACCAGCCCTACAATCCGATCCCGTTATCCGTTTGCCTCATGATCGGTGCCGTCGGCATGGTCCTGACCAAGGTCATCACCATCAATGAAGCCTATCATGCGGTGGATTGGCGCACCGTGTTTTTGCTGGGAGGCCTCATCCCATTGGGAATGGCCATGGACCAGACGGGGACGGCTGAATGGCTTGCCAAGGGGATCGTCCTGGGCCTCGGCTCCCTGATGACGCCGCTGGTGCTCTTGATCGTTCTGGCAACGCTCAGTTGCCTATTCACCATGGTCATCTCCAA
>JARRPY010000099.1:27372-37219 GCA_037382425.1 Deltaproteobacteria bacterium | reverse complement strand
TGGAGAGCTTGTTTGGGTCGGGGGTGGGCCGATAGGGGATGAACCACAACCGTGTCCATTCAGATGACATCCCGCTTAAATGAAGTGGATCGAGGATGTCGCTTCGGGTGCTCTCGGATTCCGCCTTGTTCATCAGAATAAAGAGAAGCACGTTATCCTCGAGTGCGGATTTGAGAAATTGATGGGGGACTTGATCGGCGTATTTTTCCTGGCTGGTCACGAAAACCAGGGCATCGGAGAGGTGGTAAAGGTCCTCGGCCATGTGCCGGTGTTCGGCGGCCACACTGTCCAGGTCGGGGGTGTCGATGATGATGAGATGGGACAGCTCCGTTCGGTCATGGGAGATGACGGTGAATTGAGACGGGGACCCCGCCGAGGGTTCGGTCTCATCAGGTGCGGTGGCGACCCCGTCGAGGTGGGGAAAAGGGGAGCCGGATTCCAGTGGGCAGGTCTTATGTACGTAGGCCACCGGGCCGCCGGTTTTGGGCCGTTCAACCCCGGTGGCGCTCAGTGGGGCACCGCAGAGGGCGTTGAAAAGGGTCGATTTACCCGTACCCGTTCCTCCCATAAAGGAAACGAAGAGGCACGAGAGGTCTTTTTTGTAGAAGAAGAGATTGAGCCGTTTTTGAAGCCTTTTCGCAAGCGGACCAATCTTTGAGGCGTCCGGGGTCAGTCCGGGGAAATGGATGGGATGGCTCATGGGCGGGTTCATTGGCTTGGACGGTGTTGATCCGATGTGTTGAATGGGAAAAGTGCATCAACACATCTTTGGATCCCGCAAGCTCAGATGCGTTTTCCGCGTCGCCATATCCATACGATCGCCACGATGGCGGCGATGACGAAGGGGATCAGCATCATCCAAAAGTATTCTTCAACATAGGCCGATGCGGCCACGGCAAGTCCCAGGAGGATGCCGACGACACCGAAGCGCCAGTCGCCGTGCACCCCTGCGAGGAAGGTGACGATGGCGACCACCAACAAAGAGACCAGCCCGGCGTCGGCGCTGTTCATCCGCCCGGATGTCTCTAAAAAGAGCACCAAAAACAAGGCCAGAAACAGGGCCAGCCAGTGAAACCCCCATGAACGGAGAAGGCGCATGGTCTGTCCTTCCTTTTTGCTCCGGTTGAATCCAAAAAAGAGGGATACCGCGGCGAAGACCACGGTCGTAAAGACCCAATACCACACCCCGTATTGCGGAGAAAAATCGGTGATGGCGATGCCGAGGCCGGATAGGAGAAAAAGGATGGCGATAATGACCCCATCGATCTTGAGTCGGTGGAATAGGGTCTCCTTCGGACGGGTCGATTTGTGCACCGCATCTCTCCCACGATTCGAGTGCATGGTCACCTCCTTATGTTCCGCTTCATATCAAGTACCCCTCCTCGGCTTGGTACCTTTGAGCGCTATTTCCAGATAATTTCAGGCGGATTTCTGCGAGGGATACGGGGATAATTGAACCTCGGATAGCCCAACATCATGGCGCCGTAGGCCTTGTGCCCTTGAGGGATGGACAATGCCTGGGCAAGCGGTGAATGGGTGTTGGCCGCAGTGTAGAAATAGCCGGCCCAGCAGGTCCCCAATCCAAGGCTGCGCGCAAAGAGATCCAGATGGCTCATGGCCAGGGTGCAGTCTTGTGTGCCGAAGGGCCAGCCTTTGTCGCCATGGACCACGATGACATGAGGTGCCCCCCGGCAGATACGCTCTTCTCCCGCTTCCCATTTTTCGACCACCCGGTTGAATCCCATCCGTGCCGCATCATCAGGGGACGCTTCGATGGTCAGACGGATCCAGTCGATGACCAGCGCCGCCAGGCGCTTGACCTCGGCCGGGTCTTCCACCACGATCCAGTGCCATGGCTGCATGTTCTTGGCCGAAGGGGCGTGGCAGGCAATCTCGATCAGCTTCCGGATGGTCTCGCGGGGCACCGGTTTTTTCTTGAATGTGCGGATGGAGCGCCGGGAATTGAGGAACTGCTCTGCCTGAGCCGGTGTCGGATCCAACGTGGGATCCACGGCAATGCAGGCTTCGGGAGTAAGCCACTCGAGATGGAAGGCGCCTTCCGGGCAGACCGCCACACAGTGCCCGCAGCGAAGGCACCAGTCCGGGGCATCGGCCGTGGGTTCGGGAACCCCTTCCGGGTCATCCATCTGGATCACCGAAGCAGGGCATTCAGCCACGCAGATGCCGTCATGATTGCATTTGTCTTGGTCTATGGTCAAAAATCTCATGATCACTCCGTCTCCAGCACGATCAGGGCATCCACGGCCAAAGGCCTGCTCCCGGACAGGATAACGGGGTTGATGTCGATCTCTTTGACGGCATCCATCTCCAGGCCGATTCGACCCACGTTGATGAGCATATCCGCCAGGGTCTCCCGGTCGGCCGCCGGCATTCCCCGGACGGCATCGAGAATCTTGTGTCCCTTGATTTCCCCCATCATTTCGAGTGCGTCCCGCTTTTCCAGGGGGGCGACCCGGAAGGATACGTCCTTCAGAATTTCCGTGAAAATACCGCCCAATCCGAACATGACACAGGGCCCGAACTGGGGATCGCGGGTAAGGCCCACCACCAATTCCCGGGGCCCTTTGACCATCTCCTGAACCAGAACGGTTCCCGTTTGATTCCCCATCTGCGCCATGAGTGCTTCAAAAGCGGCAGAGGCTTCCGCCTCGTTTCGAATGTCCACCCGGATAAGACCCTTCTCGGTCTTATGGGCGATTTCCGAATCGCAGCCCTTGAGGACCAGTGGGTAGCCGATGTCACCGGCTGCTTGAAGGAGGTCGTCCTGGGTCTTGACAAGCCGCTCCCTCGTGACCGGGATATCATAGGCCCTCAACACCTGCTTGGAGTCGTATTCTGAAAGGGTTTTCTGCCCTGCTTTGACCGCATCATCGATGATTTTCATTGGTTCCTCCACATACTTGGGGTGCAGTTTGCATAATTTTTTAGATTAGCCGGATCAGGCTCGAATGACAACCGAAAATTGAAAAAAATCCTCAATCCCCTTGACCCCTCCAAACACAAGAGAGTATCAACAGGCTGTCTTGAAGAGGAATCCCTGCATTCAAATCCGATGCGCCCACGAGGTAGTCCATGCGTCTCACGTCCACTGCCATCATCATGCGAACCTGGGAGTATGGGGAAAGCGATCTTTTGGTGAGCTTTTTCACCCCGGATCAGGGGAGACTCAAAGGCGTGGCCAAAGGGGCTCGGAAGAGCCTGAAGCGCTTTTCCAATTGCCTGGATCCATTTTGCGTCAGTCGACTCGAATACGAGAAAAAGGCGGGCAGGGAACTCTGTTTTCTCCATTCCGGCAAGCTGGTGGAGATTTTTCCGGCGGTTCGTTCCGATTTCACTTCACTGGCTTTGGCGAGTTATATGCTTGAATTCACTGAAGTGTTTTTTCCACTGGGCGTCGTGGAAGAGCGAATGTTCGACCTCATGAGCCGCATGCTGACCTTCATGGAGCAGGGGGAGGACCCGAAAAAAGTCCGTATCATGTTCGAGGCAAGAGCACTGGCCCTCGCCGGATACGGCATCAATCTGACCCGGTGCGCCGTCTGCGGACGATCGTATGCCGGCGAAGGTCGGGCGGTATTCATGCATTCAAGCGGGGCCATATCCTGCTTGAAGTGTGGAAAAGAGACGGACCTGAGTCCGGGGATGGGGCCCGATTCGGTGGGGGTTTTAAGAACGCTCCAGACCCCGTCCGTTGCCGACCTCACGGCAGTCCGGTTTCGGGAAGAAACCGTGGGGGAAATCCGCCCGGTGTTGGATCTCCATATCGAATATCACACGAGCAAACGGTTCAAGTCGGCGGCGTATCTGAAATGAGATTCATATCCGATGGAGCTCTCTCGGTGTGATTGTTAGAAACTCGACCCCTCCGGATGTGATGCGTAACATGTCTTCCAGTTTTACGACCCGTCCGGGAGCGGCAGACATCTCGAGCTCGAGGGCCAGGACCATGCCTTCCTCGAGGACGTCCCGGCAACCGGGGCCGAGCAAAGGCGGTTCGTTGAGTTCAATCCCCACCCCGTGACCGATGAAAGGGACCCGGATGGAATCCGTGCCCAATCGCATGAAATAGGCCCCCATGCCGCACGCCTCAGAAAACGCCAGTGCCCTTTCATAAAGCGTGTTGCACCTGATGCCGGGTCGCATCATGTCCGTGAGGCGATCGGCGATCTCCTTCATGGCATCATGCATTCGTCTGCAGATGTCCGGGGGGTCGCCCAACACATAGGTGCGGCTTTGATCCCCATGGTAGCCTTTGAAGTGCGTGGGAATGTCCACGACAATCATCTCCCCCCGCTTGATGGGCTTTCTCGACGCGCCCATGGGGATGGAAGGGCTTAACCCGACGCCGGTGACGGACACCACTTTTCCGGCGATTTTCGAGATATTGATCCCCGAAGCAATGGGCCCCCGGCCCATGAAAAAGTCAAATTGCCGGATGAAGTAGAGTCCCTCATGTCCGGCCCTGCGGTGGGCATCCTCTATTTCCGAGGACAATTCCAACTCGGTCATCCCTTCCCTGAGGGTCTCCAGGATTCTCAGGTGTCCTTGATGAAGCATATGACACGCCTTCCTGGTGTGGTCGATTTCCTCTTGATCTTTAATCTTTCTCTGATCGAGGAGGAGCCTTGATACGTCCACCGGTTCGAAGTCCGGAAATGTTTCGGAAATCCGTTTATACTGTAGAGCGGGCAGTATATCCAATTCGAGGCCCATGCGACCCGATTGAATGGCCCATTGACTGAGCAAGGGCTTCAGATCGGGGAGTTGACCCCCTTCACTTATTCTGTCTGGATCGATCCGACTCTCTTCCAATGCGCTCTCGAAGGCTCTGATGACAAAGAGATGATAATGGCCCGGCGTGATGATGCAGATGGAGGGCTGAGTGGTTCCCGTATAATAAAGAAGGGACCTTGAGTAGGTGATGAGGATGACATCGATTTCAGCCGCCGTCATCATTTTTTGGAGCGTCTCAATCCGTGTTGTGCCGCGATGTTGAAGACGATTCTGCATGGGCTCATGTGTTTAAAAGGGTGATGGCGTCGAGGATGACGGTTATGGGTGTTCCCGGCCCGAAGATTTCCATCACCCCCAAATCTTTGAGTGTCGGGATGTCGTCGGGCGGTATGGTCCCGCCGAGAACCACCCGGGTGTCATCCATTTTTTTCTCCTTGAGCAATCGGATGACCTCCGGTGCCAATATCATGTGGTTTCCGGACAGCGTGCTGAGGCCGATTACGTCCACGTCCTCCTGGGCTGCGGTCTCAACAATGTGTTCCGGCAACTGATTCCCCACGTAAATCACTTCCATTCCGGCATCGCGAAGGGCCCGTGCCACCACAATGCTTCCTCTCCAGTGGGCATCCATGCCCAGGCGTGCAATCAATATTCGAATTCGTCTCGTCATAGCGATGGGTTCCTGTTTTTTTCGTTTATGTGAATTGTGTTCAAAAAAGCGGGGGGTTCCAGGTACCATAAGACCGCTTGAGCGTCTGGGAGATTTCTCCCAACGTCGCATACGCCTTCACGGATTCGACAACAACTTCCATGAGATTTTCGTTCTTCTCGCAGCAGCGGGCCACGGCATCCAGGGCATCCTTGACCCGGCTTTCATCCCGTTCGGTTTTGATCTTCTTGAGTTTTTGCTCTTGAATGTGTATCCATCCGGTTTCTACCGACTTCACGATACCCCCTTTGTAGTCAATCGTTTCAAGCAGCTTTTCTGCCTTGGCTTCCACTTCGTTGGTTAATGATTCCACGAAATAGGACCCCCCCAAGGGGTTGATGGTGTGGATGACGCGCGTTTCAAGCTGCAAAATCTGGTTGGTTCTAAGTGCCGTAAGGGATGAGAGCTCAGTGGGGGTACACAAGGCCTCGTCATACCCGTCGATGTGAACGGATTGCGCGCCGCCCAAAACAGCCGATAATCCGTGATAGGCGGCCCTGGATATGTTATTGAGGGGCTGTTGCGCGGTCAGTGCCACACCGGCTGTCTGCACATGAAATCTTAATCGCAAGGACCTGGGATCTTTTGCCTTAAACCGCTCTTTCATGATGTTAAACCAGATTCTCCTCGCCGCACGGTATTTGGCAATCTCTTCAAAGAAGTCACTGTGTGCGGAGAGAAAGAAACTCAGCCTGGGGGCGAAGGCATCGACATCATATCCTCTGCGCAGCAATTCTTCTGAGCAGGCAATGGCGTTGGCAATGACAAAGGCGATCTCCTGTGGCGCGGAGCAGCCGGCTTCCCTATAGTTGTAGCCCGAAAAGCTGATGGGGTTCCACCGAGTCGCGTGATTGCTGCAATATTCAATGGCGTCGCAACTCAATTTGAAGGAGACCTCGGGCGGCAAGATTTCAGGGGAAACAGTGATAACGGTCTCCATCAAGAAATCATTTTGACTGGTGCCCGTGAGATGGTTCAGCGGGAGGTGCCGCATCTGAGCATTTGCAAAATACATGGATTGAACCGTGATGTTGCAAATGGGCTGACAGGTGACCAGGGATGTGCTGATCTTCTCTATGGGGATCCCGTCGAAAAGGATGCGCATATCCTCAATGGTATCGATGGCGACGCCGCCCCGCCCCGCGTCGGCACGGGCAAAGGGGTCTGTGGAGTCAAACCCTCTGAGGGTGGGATAGTCAAAAACCCCGTTTATCCCCGTCGCCCCTTCTTGGAGTAGGAACTTGTAGCGCTTGTTTGTTTGCTCCGGGGGGCCGAAACCGGCCAGCTGCCTGAGCGTCCAGGTTCTCCCCCGGTACATGGTGGGGTACACCCCACGGACATAGGGGGCCTGGCCGGGAAAGCCCACATCGTTTTGGTAATCCATGTGGGCGATGTCAGCGGGCGTATACAGCGGGTCTATGGGAATGCCGGAAAGGCTTTCAAAGTGTTGAGGCCCCTCCGTGAGCTGTTGGTCGTGCACTTTTTGCCATTGATGTTTTTCCTGGTCGATTGTCCGAACGGCATCTTCATCAAATAGTTTTGTCATGCGTTCACCTTTCCTTATTGAATGCTCCCTTAAATCATATTTGTCGCGCAGAGACGCAGAGCCCGCTGAGGAAAATATTTTACATTCAATATTTTGTTTTTAGCCTTGCTTCTGTATATGAGTGTTCGAGTCTTTATGAATGCATCAAGGTTTCGTTTAAGTAAGCGATAATATCAGCTGTGTCGGTGCCGGTTGTGAAAATTGCGCCTACACCCAATGCCTTCAATTTATGGATGTCTTTCCTTGGGATGGCGCCACCCCCAAATACCAGGATGTCAACGGCTCCTTGTTCTTTTAAGAGCGTCATGATTTTGGGGAATATGGTGTTGTGGGCGCCGGAGAGTATGCTCAGGCCGATGGCATCTACATCCTCTTCAATGGCGGCACGGACAATCTGAAGGGGTGTCTGATGCAGCCCTGCATAAATGATTTCCATGCCGGCGTTTCTTAACGCCCTTGCCACGATTTTTGCCCCCCGGTCATGACCGTCGAGGCCGGGTTTGGCGATCAAGATTCGTTTTTTTCTCCCGTTCATCATTCTTCAGACCGGCTGGTGGGCCATTTAAAATGCACTGTCTTCCCGGTATTCTCCAAAAACCGCTTTCATGGTCCCGATGATCTCCCCCAGGGTCACGTGATGTTTAACCGCCTTGATGAGTGCCGGCATGACATTCTCCGTTTTATGACACACGGCGCTGATCTCATCGAGACACGCATCTACCAGGTCCTGGTTTCTGCTTTTTTTCAGCTCCAAGAGCGCTGATATCTTTTCGGTCTCAAATTGCGGATCGGGTTCCCTTAGTTCTATGTCGGTCTCTTCCGGTTCGAAGAACTCGTTGAGGCCGATAATGGCTCTTTCACCTGTTTCGATGTCGTTTTGATATCGAAAGGCCGCATCATTGATCGCCCGGGCATAATACCCCTTTTCTATGGCGGATATGACGCCACCGAGCCTATCAATTTCCTCGAAATATTCTTTGCATTCAGCTTCCATTTGGTTGGTCAGTGCCTCCACGTAATAAGACCCGCCCAAGGGATCGACGGTGTGGGTGACCCCGCTTTCCTTTTGGATGATCTGTTGCGTGCGCAGGGCCAGCTTTTCCGAGTGGGGTGTGGGTATGGATAATGCCTCATCGAACGCGTTGGTATGTAATGATTGGGTCCCTCCCAATACGGCCGACAGCGCCTGAAGAGCGACGCGTATGATGTTGTTCTCGGGTTGATGGGCGGTCAATGAGGACCCGGAGGTCTGCGTATGAACCCTGAACAGGCATGACCGTGGATCTTTTGCCTCGAATTGCTCCCGCATGGTTCTGGCCCAGATCCGCCTGGCTGCCCGGTATTTGGCGATGTTTTCAAAGAAATCGTTGTGGACCTTGAAAAAGAAGGAGAGTCGGGGCGCGAAGCTGTCTACCGGAAGGCCTGCGTTGATGGCTTCTTTCACGTAAGTAAACCCATTGGCCAGCGTAAAGGCCAACTCCTGAATGGGGGTGGCGCCTGCGGAGGCCAGATGATACCCGCTGATGCTGATGGGATTGAAGCGGGGAAGGCGGGTATTGCAGAAACTGACGGTATCTATGGTGAGGCGCATGGAAGGTCTTGGCGGGAAATAATACGATTTCTGAGCCTGATATTCTTTGAGGATGTCATTTTGCATGGTGCCGCTCAATTTTTCAAGCGGGACGCCGCGTTCCTCTGCGACGGCGACGAACATGGCGAGGATGACCGGAGACTGGGCATTGGAGACGAAATTGATGCTGACCTTGTCGAGCGAAATCCCTTCCATGAGATGGCGCATATCCTCAAGAGAATCGATGGCCACGCCACCACAGCTGCCGACTTCTCCCTCGGCCAGCGGGTCGTCTGAATCTCTTCCCATGATGGTGGGCATATCCAAGCAAAGACTGATGCCTGTTGCGCCCATGTCCAAGAGGTGCCGGATTCTTTCATTGGCGTCTGAAGGGGAATGTAAAGACCCTAACTGCCGGATGGTCCACGGTCTTCGGCGATACATGGTCTTGTGGATCCCCCGGGTAAAAGGATATTCGCCGGGTAGACCCAGATCCGCTGCCGGATCCATATATTGAATATCCTCCGGGACATAGACTTCCTTGATCTCGAATCCGGACAGGTTTCGGAAGGGTGATTCGTGAAAGGAATGCCGATCCTCAGGCGGTGTGGCATCTACGTGATTGCGTTTGGGCATTTGAGTTTGTCCTGTATTTATTGACTGGTTAATTAGAAAAACTAACCAATTAGTTACATAAGTGTCAAGCATTTTTTTCATGTCTTCGATACATTATAATAAAATCGTTCAGACGCCTTTAAAAATATAATCGAGCGCATGTCCTTCTGTTTGCTTCGGGAGCCTTCAAAAAGGACACGGAAGAAAAAAAGTTGTTTACATGGGTCATCTCGCATGTTACTTACTGATTAGTAAGGTCAGCTAACGCAATAGTGAGTCATGGTGTACCCAGGAGAAATCTAAGATGGCGGCGTCAGACGGCGGGTCCAGCTTCAGGGCACTCGATAAGAGCTTAAGAATTCAAAAAATCATCGATACGGCCACGGAAATGTTTCACAAAAAGGGATACCGGTCCACAACCCTCGACGATGTGGCAAAGGAACTGGGTATCACCAAGGCGGCCATATACCATTACGTTTCAAGTAAAGAAAGGCTCTTGTCTAAAATATATATTCAAGCTTTAGAGAATATTTTCAGAAATACCTATGAAATTGCGGAAAGAAACCTGCCGCCTGATAAGCGGTTGGAACTCATCATCCGTAATCATATCGAGGGCATTATCATCAAATCCATTTCCATGTTCTCTGTTTTT
>JARRPY010000099.1:0-27325 GCA_037382425.1 Deltaproteobacteria bacterium | reverse complement strand
GACTTCATAAAGATTCAGAGGGAGAAAAAGAAATACACTCAAATTATTGAAGACATCATTGAGGAAGGAATCTCCCAAGGCATTTTTGAAGAAGTGGACCCAAAACTGCAGGCCTTTGCCATCATCGGGATGTGTAACTGGGTCTATAAGTGGTATAAACCGGGGAAGGACGCATTCACTCCCCAAGAGATTGCCGACCATTTCGTCCACCTGCTGAAAACCGGATATATGAGGCGTCAAGTAAAGCCGATGGCGAGCAGGGGAGGGGCAAAAAGGAAAGAGAAAAAGGAACCATATGAAGCGCTTAAACAACAGTGTGCGCGGTTGATGTCCCTGATTAATGAGATGGAGAATTGATCCTGAGGCGGGATATCACCCTCTTTTTGGAACAGAATCCCGAGTCGTGAGATAGAGCCCTCCATTGACGAACAGGGCACACCCACAGATAACAAACGCGGTGGAATAGATCCCCCGTGTGCCTTCACCCATGGATTTCATGATCCAGCCCAGGCCGTGCATAAAGGCCCCGCCGCCGAACATGGTAAAAAAATTGACGCCCGCCATGGCCGTCCCCGACATATCCGAGGGCATGAGCTCCTTGATATGGGCATAGCTCAGCTGATTGAATGCCGCGAAAAACCCTGTCATGAATAACAATACCCCAAGCAAGGGGAGCCATACGGGTTCACTCCAGGTGGCGATAACGAGTACCCCTGTCGCGGTAATGAAGGACCCCACGGCGATGGCGTTTTTTCTTGAATGAAAGAGTCGATCCGACATAACCCCTCCCAAGGGGGAGCCCAGAATGAATCCGAAACTGAGCATCAAAATCAGGTTCCCCGCCAAAACAGGAGACAGTCCAAGGCGTTCCATAAGGAAGGGGCCGACCCAAAGTGCCTGGATGGAGGCATAGGCGCCATATCTGAGAAAAATGCTTAAGGAGATGGTCCAATAACTCCGGTCGCTGAAGAGTTTTTTGAGCGACCTAATCGATGACCTCGAACTGTTTGACCGCGGCGCCGTCCGTTGCGTCGTCCCTTGGCCTTCAGGGGCATCGCGTACGATAACGAGAAACCCCAGAACCAGGAACCCGTGGAGAAGGGTCAGCGCCACAAAAGATCCTCTCCAACCCAAAACTTCTACGAGTAGGGCCAGCGGACTGGTGGCCGCTACACTCCCCAGTGTTCCGATGGCCAGAAAGAGCCCGGACACCGTGGCGAACCGGGTGGGCGCAAACCAACGCGTGAAGAGGAGGAGGGAGCCCATGAGATTGGCGGACATCCCGACGCCTAGGAGCGCGCGGCCCAGGACACCCATGGCCAGGCCGTGGGCCTGGGAAAATATGAGGATGCCGGCCATGCCGAGCACGTTGAGGGCCACCATGGTCCGCCGTGCCCCCACATGGTCCAGAATCATGCCCAGGGGGATCTGAACCAGGGCAAACGCATAAAAGAAGGCGGCGCCCAAGAGACCGAGATCCTCCGGATCCAGATGCAAGTCTCGGGTCAGATCCGGTGCAATTACCGCACCCGATGCGCGGTAAAACAGGGAGGTCAGAAAAAGGGAGGCGGAAATCCCGAATATGGCCCATCGCTTGTGTGTCATGGCGGCATGCCCTTGGTAGATCGGGAATGGAAGGTGTTGATAGAGAGGTGAGGATCGGCAGCTTAAAAGGTCTCACTCACTGGCGTGAGAAACCGCTGAGGGGGAGAACGCATAAAAAACGTCCTCCCCCAAAGAATTACATCATCTCCACGGCGGTGGCCATGGATACGCCGCCTCCTCCGCATAAGGTGGCCAGGCCCAATGATTTGCCGTGCTTTTTCATGCCATAGATCAGCGTGGTCATGATCCGGCATCCGGTGGCGCCGACGGGGTGACCCAGCCCGATCCCTGACCCGTTGATGTTCGTGATATCGCGGTTCAGGCCCAGTTCTTTTTCACATCCCAAATATTGGGCGGCAAAGGCTTCGTTGACTTCGATCAGTTCGAAATCTTCCAGCTTGAGATCCGGGTTCCGCTCCAGGAGATCCCTGACCGCCGGGACCGGACTCAAGCCCATCACCGACGGATGACATGCGCCGCGTCCGATGGCCCGTATTCGTGCCATGGGGGTGAGGCCCAATTCGTCGGCCTTTTCTCTCGACATGATGACCATGGCGCTGGAGCCGTCGTTAATCCCCGAGGAGTTCCCGGCGGTGACCTTGCCCGTCTTGGGGACAAAAGCGGGCGGGAGTTTGGTCAATTGTTCCATGGTAAGACCCGGCCGGAAATGCTCGTCCTTATCAAAGATGATCGGGGGCTTCTTTTTCTTCTGTGGGACTTCCACCGGAACGATTTCTTCTTGGAAATCTCCGTTCTGGGTGGCCCGTTCCGCGTTGTTGTGACTTCTCAGTGCCACCTCATCCATCTCCTCCCGGGTGATGTCGTGCATCTGGGCGATGAATTCAGCGGTATGGCCCATGATGTAGGGCTTCCCCTTGAAGAGTTCCAGGGGCATGCCTTCCTTGACGGGACCGTCTTCCGGATGGGGGATCATGTGGGAGCCGCAGTGGAGGGCGTGGATCATGGCGTCCACAAACACATGGTCCTGGAGCCTGCACCCCCATCGGGCGCCCGGCACCGTATAGGGCACGCCGGACATGTGTTCCGTGCCGCCTCCCAGAATAATATCCGCCATTCCCGCCTGGATCATGGCCATTCCCGATATAATCGCCTCCATCCCGGAGATGCAGACCCGGTTGATGGTGACTGCCGTCACATGATCCGGTATGCCGGCCATGAGGGCCGCCACCCTGGCCACGTTCAGGGCATCCGTGGGCTCCATGCAGCATCCGAACCGAACGTCATCGATGAGGCCCGGGTCGATCCCGGCCCGCCTGATGGCCTCCTTCATGGTAATGCTCCCGAGGACTGCGGCGTTCACGTCCCGTAGGGTTCCGCCAAAGGCACCGATGGCGGTTCGGCATGCAGATACAATCACGACTTCTTTCATCATTCACTCCTCACTTTCAATGGCTTTCGTTAAATCAGTCTATTTTCCTTTAATTTATCCACCAGGGCACCCGCTGTCTCTTTCGGGGTCCCTTCAATGAACTCACTCTTTCTTTCAAACTTGGGGGCAAATGTCTTGATCACATGGGTCAGCGATCCCTGGAGGCCCACCTCGGCAGTGGTGACGCCGATATCCGCGGCATTCCAGACATCGATGGGCGCCTTTTCGCGGCATGCGTCGATCAGGTTCCCAACCCTCGAATAGCGCGGCGTGTTGAGTTCGCCGATCACGGTCAAGAGCGCCGGCAGGGGGCATTGCACCGTTTCATAGCCATCCTCCAGGCGTCTTTTGACCATGAGTTTGTTATTCTTGGCGGATTGGATTTCGAAGACATAGCTGACCTGGGGGATGCCCAGATAATCGGCCACCTGCGGGCCGATCTGAGCCGTGTCCCCGTCGATGGCCTGCCGGCCGCACAGAATCAGATCGAATTCACCGACCTTTTCCACGGCCTTTCCCAGCGTGGTGGAGGTGGCCCAAGTGTCTGCGCCCGCAAAGGCCCTGTCGGACAGGAGGACGCCCCGATTTACGCCCATACCCAGGGCCTCCGAGATGGCGTCGATGGCCTGGGGGGGTCCCATGGAAATGGCGGTTACCTTGCCCCCGTGGGCCTCTTTCAGGGCGATGGCCGCCTCCAGGGCGTGGCGGTCGTCCGGATTGATGATGCTCTCGATCCCCTCCCGGATCAGATTGCCCGTCTTGGGATCCAGTTTGACCTCTGTGGTATCCGGTACCTGCTTTACAAATACGATGATATTCATGGTCCCTTCTCCAGTGGTTTCAGTACGCTTGAAAGATGCTCGTTTTTAGTTAAATAATTTGTTTTTCCCTTAATCTCTCTAAATCCTCGTTGCTATATTCAAGCGAACCGCCGTAGATGGCCGCATTGTGTTCGCCGAAACGCGGAGGGAAGGAGAGGCGACGCCGGGAGGCTTCGATAAAGGGCGACGTGTAAGGAGGCGGGGCCAGCGTGACGGTGGTTCCCGTGACCGGATCTTCGGTAAACAAGAGCCGCCGGGCCACAAGGGGATCGGCAATGACCTCGGGAATGGTCTGGATCTTGCTGACCGGCAGGGTGATGGAATTGAATCGCCCGATTAATTCATCGGAAGGATATTGCCGGGTGATGGCATTAATCTGTGCATTGAGGTCTTCAACCTCCTTTATTCGACCGGCATTCTTTTCATACTCCGGGATATCAAGAGACTGAAAAATGTCCAGGGAGACAAAGGACTTCCATTGCCGGTCATTTCCCACAGCGAGGTAAATGAACCCGTCGGCAGTTTGATATACGGAAACCGGGCAGAAAAACTCATGGGTATTTCCCCTGCGCGTGATGGGTTTCCCGAAACTGGCCGTGAACGCAATGGGAACGGTGAGCCAGGACACCGATGATTCGAACATGGCCAGGTGGATGCATTCTCCTTCGCCCGTGGCCTGACGTTTGAAAAGGGCCTTCATGATCAGACCGTATGCGTGTTCGCTGGTTCCCATGTCGGGGAGCGGGATGCCCAGGACCTGGGGATCCTGGCCGCTTTCCCCGGTCATCTCCATCAGTCCCGATCGGGCTTGAAGGATGGGGTCATAGGCCGCCTCATTGCTGTCCGGGCCGAACCCCGTGACCCCCAACCAGATAATGTCGGGTTTCAGTCCCTTGAGAGAATCGTAATCGATCCCCAATTTTTTGTAGTTTCTGGGGAGTTGGTTGGTGGCGAAGATGTCCACATCCAGTTTTCTTATGAGGGCATGAAAGATTTCCCGGCCTTCCGGCTCGGCCAGATTGAGGGTCAGGGCTTCCCTGTTCCAGAGAAAGCACCGTCAGGTTTTCAAAGAGATTCATGTGTGCCCCCAGGGTTCATGATGATGCAACTCCTTTACTGTATTGGGTTTTGACCTGTCAAGACGTTTTTCATTGATGCTGTCGGGCTGATTTCTGATACTGTCTCACGGCCCGGTGATGGTCTTTCAGTCGCTTTGAAAAGTGGTGGCTCCCGTTGTTTTTGGATACAAAGAAGAGATAGTTGCTTTTTGTGGGCTCCAAGACTGCTTCGATGGCCGCCTTCCCCGGGTTGGCGATAGGCCACGGCGGGAGACCGTGGATAATGTATGTATTATAGGGGGTAGGGGTTTCAAGATCCTTTCTCGTCAGGTTGCCGTCAAAATCCTCGATTCCATAGATGACGGTGGGATCGCTTTCGAGGCGCATTCCCCGCTTCAAGCGATTTAAAAACACCCCGGCGATCAAGGGTCGCTCCTCTGGAAGACCGGTTTCTTTTTCGACCACGGACGCCAGGGTGATGACTTCAGGAAGGCTCATCCCGGATGCCTTGATCTTATCCCCGAGCGGCGCCATCACCTCCCGAAACCGTCCGACCATGGTATCGATGATGGCATCCGGGGGGAGACCACGCGAAAACCGGTACGTGTCCGGGTAGAGAAATCCTTCGAGACTGGGCCCGGAAAGCCCGTATTTTCGAACGATGTCAGGAGCCTTGGCAAGCGCGATGAATTGGTCTCTGTCGGCCAGCCCGTTCTGTTCCAGTACCGTGCCGATCTGGTCAATGGTAAGCCCCTCGGGAATGGTGACCTTATGGGTACGAATTTCACCCTTGAGAAGGGTATCGAGGATCTGAATGGGCGGCATGCCGCTGCTCAATTCATACTCGCCCGCCTTGATGTGCGCTCCGTACCCCATCAGTTTGCCCCAGAGGAGGAGGCCGAGCGTCCCATCGACAATTTTTTCCTCTTCGAGTCGGTTCAATACCTGACGGAGCGTGGCCCCGCGAGGGACCACAAAGGAGCATTTAACGCCGTCTCTTTCGGCAGGTATGAGAAGGGATGCGGCCACCAGGAGAAAGAAAGCCACCCCGCAGAGTAAAAGGGCCCCGCCGCCCAGCAGGAATCCCAGCCTTCGTTTCGATTCTGTGCTCATGAGGTTGTGAATCCTTCCATGCGAAGGAAAATCGCAGAGAGCGTCCCGGAAGTCAAGATTTGCTACCCATTTTCCAATGGGTTCCCGGTTACGGATGTGCCACGGCTTTTTGGAAAATTCGGTTGTCTCCATCAAGCGACAGCCTCATCGCCAAGTGGGTGCTTCAAATGACGCGTTAACCCCGAAAAAACAGCGCGGGTTTTTGTCTTGGCGCTTTTAGATGTACATAGAACGAATATGAATAAAATCAACATATTAGGATATAATCTTCCCATAGAATGTTGTTCCGACAGGTCGGCGGGGCGTTTTTTGTGGAATTCTGAGTGATTTGGTGTTCATTTTTTCTTGACACCCGGAAAATTTCAGATATAAAAGGAGCTTGTTCCAAAATGCACAAAGTATCAAAATAGGGTAAAGTGTTGTCTGTGGGCCTGTTTTCGTGGGCCGAAATTCTTAGAAACAGGAAAAGGAGGAAGTCATAATGTCGAACCTGGTAGCGCCACATGGTAAAGAAGAAAAACTCATGCCCTTACTACTCGAAGGTGCTGAGCTGGAGGCCGAAACCGAAAAGGCCAAGTCGCTGAAGCAGATTCAGATTACCTCTCGAGAAGCCTCTGATTTGATCATGATGGGCATCGGCGCCTTCACCCCGCTGACCGGTTTTATGACCAAGGCCGACTGGCAGGGCGTTTGCGATAAGTTTCTCATGGCCGACGGGACCTTCTGGCCTATCCCCATCACCGTCTCCACCGATGACGAAGAGGTGAAAGAAGGGGATGAAATCGCCCTCGTGGATACGGAAACAGGGACCACCATCGCCACCATGAAGGTCAGCGAGAAATACACCATCGACAAAGAACACGAATGTAAAAGCATTTATACCACCACGGATATGGAACACCCGGGGGTCCAGAAGGTCATGGCCCAGGGCAAATACAACCTGGCCGGACCGGTGAAGGTCATCAGTGAGAGCTATTACCCCGATGAGTTCAAGGAACTCTATCAGCGGCCGGCGGAATCGCGGAAGATGTTTGACGATCTGGGGTGGCGGAAGGTCGCTGCGTTGCAACTCAGAAATCCGATGCACCGTTCCCATGAATTTCTGGCCAAGATCGCCGTAGAGGTTATGGACGGGGTGTATATCCATCAGCTGGTGGGGAAACTGAAACCGGGCGACATTCCCGCGGAGGTCAGGGTGAAGGCCATCGGTGCGCTGGTGGACAACTATTTTGTGGAAGGCACGGTCGTGCAGGGGGGGTACCCCATGGAGATGCGCTATGCCGGTCCGAGAGAGGCCCTGCTCCACGCCACCTTTCGACAAAACTACGGATGTAGCCACATGATCATCGGCCGTGACCACGCCGGCGTGGGGGATTATTACGGTCCCTTTGACGCCCAGCGGATCTTCAACGAGATTCCCGAAGGGGCGCTCAAGTGCGAGAACCTCAACATCGACTGGACCTTCCACTGTTATAAGTGCGGCGGCATGGCCTCCATGAGAACCTGCCCCCATGGAAAAGAGGATCGGCTCCTCCTTTCGGGAACCATGGTGAGAAAGACCCTGTCTGAGGGTGGCGAGCTTCCGCCCGAATTCTCACGACCCGAGGTGGTCGAAATCCTCCAGAATTACTACCAGAATCTGGATGAAAAGGTCGAAGTTAAGCTGCACGGCGCAGCTACCGGCGAGGTGAAGAAGTGATGAAGGGGCATTCCTTCCCATTTTGGAAGTGAATGCCTTTTTTGTTTCTGTCTGAACTCGTGTCACCCTATCTTAATTCGGAAAGGAGGTGTGTTTCTCAAGGCAAATCGTTAGATGAGCAGTAAGAGCAATTTTCATAATGATCAATTGTGAATTCAGGAGGTAAAATAATGCCAAGTTTTGTGTATACAGAAAAGTGCGATGGTTGCAAAGGGCAGGATAAGACTGCCTGTATGTACATCTGCCCCAACGACCTGATGGTCTTGGATATGGAAAAAATGAAGGCATATAACCGGGATCCCTCCATGTGCTGGGAATGTCAGTGCTGTGTCAAGATCTGCCCCCAGCAGGCCATGGACGTCCGGGGATACGCGGACTTCATCCCTTTGGGCGCCAGCTGTGTGCCTTTGAGAGGTTCCGAGGATATCATGTGGACGGTCAAGTTCCGTGATGGTAGCGTCAAGCGATTCAAATTCCCCATCCGGACCACTGAAGAGGGGACCGCTGATCCCTTGGGTGGATACGCCACGCATGATGACATCAGCAATGAAGCTTTAGCCACCGAGCCCGAATCTCTGGGCGTCGATGTTCCCACAGTATAGAGAAAGGAGGTTATAAATCATGGCAAATTTTGAAACAGTAGAAGTTAGCACTGACCTCCTGATACTCGGTGGGGGATTTTCAGCGTGTGGTGTGGCCACAGAGGCCGCATACTGGGCCAAGAAAAACGGCCTGAAGGTAACCTTAGTAGACAAGGCGGCCCTGGATCGAAGTGGTGCCGTGGCCATGGGTCTTTCGGCCATCAACCAGTACATCGGTCTGAGGGATGGCGAGAACACCTGTGAAGACTACGTCCGATATGTGCGCCAGGACCTCATGGGTATTTCCCGGGAAGACCTGGTCTACAACATCGCCCGTCACGTGGACTCCACCGTGCATCTGTTTGAGAAATGGGGTCTCAAGATCTGGACGGACGAAGAAGGCAAGTATGTGCATGAAGGCCGCTGGCAGCTCATGATCAATGGGGAGTCCTACAAGATCATCATTGCCGAGGCCGCCAAGAACGCCATCGCAGACGCCGGCGGTGAGATCTATGAAAGGGTCTTCATCGTAGAGCCGCTGATGGACGGCAACAAGTGCCTGGGTGCGGTTGGTTTCAGCACCCGTGAAGAGAAATTCTATGTCTTCAAGGCCAAGGCCACCGTGGCCACCATGGGCGGCGCGGTGCACGTGTTCAGGCCCCGGTCGGTGGGTGAGGGGTTTGGACGTTCCTGGTATCCTCCGTTCAACACGGGATCGAGCGCGTATTTCACCATCAAGGCGGGTGCGGAAATGACCTGCCAGGAAGTCCGATTCATCCCGGTCCGGTTTAAGGATGCATACGGTCCTGTGGGTGCATGGTTCCTCCTGTTCAAGTCGAGAGCCATCAGCGCAGAAGGTGGCGAGTACATGGCGGTTCGGAAGGATGAACTCCAGAACTGGGCCCCCTACGGCCTGGCCAAACCGATTCCGGCGAACCTGAGAAACTATCTCGGCATGCTGGATACGGATGCGGGCTTAGGTCCCCTCTACATGGAGACCGATGAGGCCATTAACAAGATCGCCGATGAATACAAGGATGATCCCAAGGCCTTCAAAAAGAAGATGAAGGAACTGGAAGCGGAGGCATGGGAAGACTTCCTGGATATGACCATTTCCCAGGCCCACCTCTGGGCAGCCCTGAACGTCAAGCCTGAAGAGAAGCATTCCGAAATCGCGGCCTGTGAACCCTACTTCATCGGTTCGCATTCCGGCGCCTCCGGTGCCTGGGTCAGCGGTCCGGAAGATCTGGACACGCCCTACAAGTGGGGATATGCCAACATGACCACGGTGGACGGACTGTTTGCGGCCGGCGATGCCTCGGGTGCATCCAGCCACAAGTTCTCCTCCGGTTCCCACGCCGAAGGCCGTATCACCGGTAAGGCGGCCATCAAATACGTCGTGGAAAAGGGCGCAGAGCCCAATGTGGATGCGGCCAAGGTGGATGAGTTGAAGAGTAAGATCCTGGCCCCGTTGGATCGCCTACAGGAGTTCTGCAAGCTGACCACGGCTGCCGAGATCAACCCCAACTACCTGCTGTGGCGTCAGTTCATGGATCGTCTCCAGAAGATCATGGACGAGTACGCAGGCGGTGTGACCGCGGCGTTCAAGACCAGTAAGGCTAATCTTGAGAGGGCCATGGAACTCTTCGTGTATCTGAAGGAAGACTCTGAGAAACTGGCTGCCGCAGACATCTATTCCCTGGAAAGGTGCTGGGAGAATATCCAGAGAATGTGGCAGGGCGAGGCCCACGTGCGGACCATGCTGTTCCGTGAGGAAACCCGGTGGCCCGGTTACTACTTCAGATCCGACACACCCAAAATGGATGAAGAAAACTGGCATTGCTTCGCCAACTGCCGGTACGATCCTGCAAGCGGTGAGTGGGAAATGAGCAAGAAGGATGTGTGGAACATTCCGGGTGTATAACCGTTAACGTTCATTAATACATGCTCCAGGCGTCCTTGGAAAAGCGGATGCCTGGAGCATTTTCATAATCGGGACCTCCTGTTTCGCCTTCGCTTATATCAACAGCGTATCTGGTCAGTGAACATTTAGCCAATCCAATGGGTTACATGTGGAAAAATGGGTATTGACGAAATACGCTTTTTGTATTATGAGGGCGTGTATCTTTCGAGAGCAAACTCAATAAAATATCAGCTTGGAGGAGACAATGGCAGATGTTGAAACGACAAACCAGAGCATACTAGTGGTTGGCGGCGGGATGAGCGGAATTACGGCCGCTCTGGAAGCGGCCGAGGCCGGCTATGACGTGGTGTTGATTGAAAAGAACCCCTATCTCGGGGGCCGCGTGACACAGCTGTACCAGTATTTTCCAAAACTTTGCCCGCCCAACTGTGGTTTGGAGATTAATTTTCGGCGGTTGAGGCAGAATCCCAAGGTGCGCTTTTTCACCATGGCTGAAGTGGGGGCAATTTCGGGACAAGAGGGGGATTATGATGTCACCATCAAACTGTCTCCCCGATATGTGAATGAGAAATGCACCTGCTGCGGGAAATGCGCGGAGGTGTGCGAGGCCGAGATAGACAATCCCTTTAATTACGGCATGGACAAGATCAAGGCGGCCTATCTCCCCCATGAATTTGCCTTCCCCATGAGATATGTCCTGGACCCCTCCCTGGTGGGAACGGAGGATGGACAAAAATGCGCGGAAGCCTGTGAATATGATGCCATTGACCTGGAGATGGAAGAGAAAACCTTCGATATCAAGGCGGGCGCCATTGTCTGGGCCGCCGGATGGAATCCCTACGACGCGGAGAAAGTCGATTACTACGGTTTCGGCGAATACCCGAACGTGATCACCAATGTGATGATGGAAAGAATGGCCGCGCCGAACGGGCCGACCGGGGGAAAGATATTGCGGCCGTCGGATCAGAAGGAGCCCAAGAACATCGCCTTTATCCAGTGTGCCGGATCCAGGGATGAAAACCATCTTCCTTACTGCTCAGGCATCTGTTGTCTCGCATCGCTGAAACAGACCACCTATGTGAGAGAACGGCAGCCCGATTGCGAGGTGACCGTCTTTTTTATCGATATTCGGGCGCTCGATCGGCTGGAGGATTTCTATGTGAAGGTCCAGGAAGATGAAAAGGTGACCTTCATCAAAAGTAAAATCGCCAATATCACTGAGGACGAAGAGACCGGAAATCTCCTCCTAGAAGGGGAAGACACCCGGACGGGAGAGCAGATCCTGACGACGTTTGACCTGGTGGTGCTGGCTACCGGTATGGTACCCAATCAGATCGAATTGGAGACCCCGCCCGACGTCTCCACGGACGACTATGGATTTTTGACCTATGATCCGGAGAAGCGGGGCATTTACGGGGCCGGCTGCTCGAGAAGGCCGACAGATGTGGCCTCATCTGTTCAGGACGCCACTGCAGCGGCCATAAAGGCGATCCAATCAATCGCGAGACTCGATGGACAAATAGACAGCACTGTATATTTGCACCGGATGCGGCTTTGGTGATGCCCTCGACATAGTGCAGCTTTAAGAGGTAGGGACAGAAGATTTCACCATCGCGGAGATCAAAGACCATCCGTATCTGTGCGGCCCTGAAGGGGTGGAACTCATCAAAAACGATATCGAGGGGGAAGGGATCAATTCCATCATCATCGCGGCCTGTTCTCAGCGGGTGAATTATGATGTGTTTGATTTCGGCCCGGATAAGATCGTGCAGCGGGCCAACTTGCGGGAACATGTGGCCTGGAGCCAGCCGCCCGGGGAAGAGGACACCCAGATGCTGGCGGAAGATGTCCTCCGGTTGAGCTGTTCCCAGGCGGACAACACCCAGTTACCCGAACCCTATAAGCCCGAAGAGGAATTCAGCAAGGATATCCTGGTGGTCGGCGGTGGACTGGCCGGTATGACGGCTGCACTGGAGACCGCCAAGGCGGGACGTCAGGCCATTCTGGTAGAAAGAGAGCCCCAGTTGGGGGGCTTTCTGGCCAAGATGAAACAGTCGATCACCCTGCCGTACAAGGAACCGGCCGACACCGGCGCCGAGGCCCTTATCAATGAAGTGACCGAAAACCCGAACATAAAAGTCTACACCGGTGCCACGATAGAAAAGATCCAAGGGGGCCCGGGTATTTATGCGGTGGATATCAAACAAAACGGTAATTCGATCAGCGAACGGGTCGGGGCCGTTGTTCAGGCCACCGGATGGGTCCCCTACGATGCAAACAAACTGGGGCATCTCGGGTATGGTCAATTCAAGGATGTCGTCACCAATGTGGAGTTGGAAGAGATGGCGGCCGCCGGAAAGATTACGCGGCCGTCCGATGGGGCGGAGGTCAAGAACGCTCTCTTCATCCAGTGTGCCGGGTCGCGCGATCCTGAGCATCTGCCGTACTGCTCATCGGTATGCTGCCTGGTGTCCATGAAACAGGCCACCTATCTCAAGGAGCAAAACCCCGAGACCGTCAACTATATCCTCTATAAGGATGTGCGAACCGTGGGCCAATCCGAAGATTTTTACAGACAGGCCCAGGAGGACGGCAACATATTCATCCGGGGTGAGGCGGCCAATGTGGGTGAAGCGGGCGGTAAACTCTTTGTAGAGGCGAATGACGAACTCCTCGGCGAAAAGGTCAAGGTGGAGGAACTGGATCTCGTGGTTCTGGCCGTGGGCATGGTTCCCGCCAGCAAACCCGAGACCACACCACGGATCAAGGCCCCGGCGGATGCGGAAGGGGCCGATGAGGAGGGCATGATCGAGGTTGTGCCGGATTCGGGATTCTTCGCCAACAGCGCCCTGAACCTGGCCTATCGACAGGGTCCGGAAATCCCCACGTTGAAGTATGGATTCCCGGATTCCCATTTCATCTGTTTTCCTTACGAGACCCGGCGGACCGGTGTGTACACCGCGGGTTGCGTGAGGCGGCCCATGGAAACCGCCAAGGTTCTCGATGACGCGGCCGGGGCGGCCATGAAGGCCATTCAATGCACGGAACTCACGGCCGAAGGCAAGGCGGTCCATCCCAGGGCCGGTGATACGAGCTTTCCGGAGTTTAACATGCAGCGCTGTACTCAGTGCAAGCGGTGCACGGAAGAATGCCCCTTCGGGGCCATCAACGAAGATGAAAAGGCCAACCCCTTGCCGAATCCCACCCGCTGCCGTCGGTGCGGCGTCTGTATGGGGGCGTGTCCGGAACGAATCATTTCCTTTAAGAATTACTCGGTACGGATGATCGGACAGATGGTGAAAGCGGTACATGTGCCTGAAGAAGACGAGGAAAAGCCTCGAGTGATCTGCCTCATTTGCGAGAACGACGCCTATCCGGCCCTGGACATGGCGGGAATCAAACGAATGAAATGGAGCCCCTACGTGCGGTTTATTCCCTTGCGGTGCCTCGGCTCCATGAACCTGGTCTGGATCGCGGATGCGCTGTCCAGGGGAATTGACGGAATTCTCCTTCTGGGGTGCCGGCATGGGGACGACTATCAGTGTCACTTTATCAAAGGAAGTGAACTGGCGCAGACACGCCTGGGCAAGGTGTCCGAGACGTTGGACCGTCTCGCCCTGGAGTCCGAGCGGGTCCACTTCGAAGAAGTCGGGATTACCGATTACGAGCGAATCCCCAAGATCATTGATGATTTTATGGAAAAACTGGAAGAAGTGGGCCCCAACCCGTATAAGGGCTGGTAGGAGGCGATTCAATCAGCGGGTGCAGCGTTAAGGTGGGGAGAACGCCCCATCCTAAACCATACCTCAGCGTATAAAAACCCTCAGCAGGAAGAGGTCGCTTATGGAAACCACGGTCAATTACGATCCCGCCTTTGCCGAAGAGGTCTTTCGGAACGTGGACGCAGGGGAAGAGATCAAGATGTGCATGAACTGCGGTGTGTGCGCCGGGTCATGCCCTTTACGTCACCAGATGGATTACCCTCCCCGGCAGATTTTTTCGTTGATTCGGGCAGGAAACCGGGATGCGGTGCTCAACAGCAAGTCCATCATGCTTTGCACCTCGTGCTACACTTGTGTGGTCAAGTGCCCACGATCCATACCGGTAATGGATGTGATGCACGGACTGGCCCATTACGCCATCAAGCAGGGTATCTTGACTCGGCGGCTGACGGCGAGTTTCGGTGGGGAGTTTTGGAACCAGGTGTATCGGCTGGGCCGGGTGGATGAAAAGGATCTTCCCAGACGCGTGTTTTTCTCCCAGGGGCTTGTTGAAGGGGTGAAGAGCATGCTCGGTTTTATGGATATCGGTATTCGGTTGATGCTCCACCGGAGAATGAAGCTGCTCCCTGAGAAGAAGATTAAGGGAATCCAGGCCATGCGGAAAATGCTGGATAAGGCAGAGCAACTCGGGAAAGGGGGTGCCGTCTCATGAAATATTTCTTGTATTGGGGATGCAGTCTGGAAGGGACCGGCGCCAATTTTCTGGTCTCTTTAAAGCCCGTGGGCGAGGCCCTCGGCATGGAGTTTGAGGAGATTGAAGACTGGAATTGCTGCGGTGCCAGCGTCTCTTATGCGGGTGCCAATGATCTGGCCATCAAGGTGTTGAATGCCAGGAATCTGGCCATCGCCGAGAGCCAGGGGGGATATGACATTGTGGCGCCCTGCAGCTCGTGCTATGTCCAGATGATCAAGGTGAACCGGGAGATCAAGGAGGATCCTGATCTTCTGAAGGATGTCAACGCCTGTCTGGCGGAAGGGGGACTCAATTACAAGGGCACCATCCGGGTCCGGCATATCCAGGACGTGCTTTTTAACGACGTGGGCGTGGACAAGATCAAGGAGGCCGTGGTAAAGCCATTAAGCGGTCTGAAAGTGGCCGGGTATGTGGGGTGCCAATCCGTAAGACCCTATGGCGAATATGACAGCGTGAACAAGCCCAAGGTGCAGGATCGTCTGCTGGAAGCACTGGGCGCAGAGGCCGTGCCTTTTCCCAACAAAATCAGGTGCTGCGGATCCGGGATATTCCTTCCCGAAATGGATTATTGCATGGAACTGGTGAAGAATATTCTGGAAGATGCGCTCAAGCATGGTGGCCAGTTGATCTCGACGGTGTGCCCCATGTGTGCCATGAACCTGGAAATGTATCAGGAACGGATCAACAAGGCGTATGGAACCGATTTTGATGTGCCGATCGTGTACCTGACCCAGCTAATGGCCGTGGCCTTGGGCATGGATATGAAACGGGATGCGGCACTCAACTACAACGTCATACCACCCGAAGGGATTCTGAAGGCTGCTATCGGGTGATCGAAAAACGGATGTACCAACAGGACCAGACTCTTGGATGTTAAACAGGAGTTTGGTCCTGTTTTTTGACGGAAACAGGAGAAATGAATATGGCTGCACAAGAGGCACCGAGATGTAGGCATTGTAATGAAGAGATGAAAAAATGGGCGCCCCCTGCCGATTCCACGTGGAGCACCAGCTTCCTCTGGGTTTGCTTCAATGACGACTGCCCCTATTATGTCAGAGGGTGGGACCACATGATGAAGACTCAGGAAACAAAGGCGTCTTATCGCCACAGCCTCAATCCCGAGACCGGAAGCCAGGGACCCCTGCCCACCTGGAGCAATGAGGCGCATCGAGATCGGATTATCGAAGAATAGGTTGCCATGAAAAAACCGGGAAGAAATGATCCGTGTCCGTGCGGGAGCGGTAAAAAATTCAAGCACTGCCACCTGGGAAAAGAGCATGAACTCACGCTTGAAGGCACAGGCAAATTTTCTGAGGAGATGAGCCGGAAAATCACCACACTGCCTCAGGTATCCTACGGCCGCTCCCAGGAGATGGCTCAGTCAATCGATCTCAAAAGACTCACCGGGGTGTCGGCCGGCATCCGATTTATCGACATGGCGCAATATGACGCATTGGACCTGATGGGCAAGGGCAACGCTTCAAAGAAAGAGAAAAAAAGCGGCGGGCTCTTTGTCAATGTGCTGAAGACCCAGGCGAGTGACCCGGACCACGTTTATCTGGCCATATCTCCGGACATCGCGGACAGCGCGCTGGTGCACCAGCTGGCCCATGTGCTGGATTATGTGGGGGGCTCAAAATTGATGCCGGGGCTGGCCAAGCCGCTCAGTTTTGATCTGGAAATCCCGGTGGAGCATATCGAACATCCCCATGAATTCGGTTACTGGCTCGACGATCTGTACACCCGGTTTGACGTATCGCCCGATGCAGATGATGCCATCATCGTATATCTCTACAAGAACGATATGCTTCTCAAGGGAAGCGAGATCGAAAATCAGGAACGCGTTATTCTGAAATCGAAATCAGATCGGATCATGCGGTTTCTGAGTGAAAAAAGCCGGGAAATTGACGACATCATCCGGGAGTTGCCCGGGTATATCGGTTCCCGGGTAAATAAAGATTAATCGGATGAAAACCTCTGGTGGCCGGCATATGGTTTACCGGCGGCTGATGAGAGCGTAGATTCGGATGGGTCCCAAATCGCCAAAAGAGAACAACCTCACCTGGCATAATGGATACTTGACACGTGAGGATCGTGAGCGGCTGCACGGCCACAGGGGCGCGGTTATCTGGTTTACAGGGCTTTCCGCCTCCGGAAAATCCACCATTGCCCTCCATCTGGAAAAACGCCTCTACGAACAGGGCTGCTCAACCTACGTGTTTGACGGCGATAATGTGCGGCACGGGCTGTGTGCGGATCTGGGGTTTTCGCCCGAGGACCGCACGGAAAACATCCGGCGTATCGCGGAGATGACCAAACTATACGTGGATGCGGGGATATTAGCCATCACCGCCTTCATATCTCCGTATAGGAAAGACCGGGCTTGGATCAGGCGTCTGGTGGGCGCAGACCGCTACTTTGAGATTTATGTGGAATGCCCGGTGGATGTGTGTGCAAAACGGGATCAGAAGGGGTTGTACAAAAAAGCCATGAATGGGGAGATCCCGCACTTCACAGGGGTATCCGCCCCCTATGAACCTCCCGAACATCCGGATTTAATCGTCCATTCGGACAAAGAAGACGCCGTGACAGCGGCGGATCGAGTCCTTGAACTCATCAAGGCCCGTCAGGTTCTCTCCTGAATCCTACCCGTACCATCGAAAGAACACCGTCTCGAAATCCTCCGAATGTGTCGCAAGCGTTGGTAGCTTGGGGAAATGTTTACCCATAAAAAAGGGTATTCCGCTTTAACGAAATACCCTATCTTATTGATGTAATGGCGGAAGTGCATGGGAATCGAACCCACCTACCGAGGTTTTAGCCCGGTACACCGGATTTGAAGTCCGGGAGCCCCACCAGTGAGCTTTCCACTTCCGCGGAACATGTTATTCTATTGTATTCACACCCGCGATTTTGTCAATCCCTGAAGCCCGCAGCTTGAAAATTTCGGCTTTCCGAGCTTCAGGAAAGATGCTCGATCACAATATTCAATATGCGTCGTATGGGTTCTGCAGCTCCCCATAAGAGTTGATCGCCCACGGTAAAGCACGCCACATACTCAGGACCCAGCAGCATCTTTCGAATCCTGCCTATGGGGACCGTGAGGGTCCCGCTGACCGCCGCTGGTGTGAGGTGCTTGAGGGTGGATTCCTTGTCATTGGGCACCAGGCTGACCCAGTCATTTCCGTTGCGGAAGATATCCTCAATCTCATTTATGGGGATGTCCCGGTTCAGTTTAATGGTGATCCCTTGGCTATGGCACCGCATGGCGCCGACCCGCACACAAAGCCCATCAATGGGGATGGGGGTTGTGGTGCCGAGAATTTTGTTGGTTTCCACCGATCCTTTCCATTCCTCCTTGGTCTGACCCGAATCCATGGGCGCATCAATCCATGGCAGGATGCTTCCGGCCAGTGGGGCCAGAAAATTATCCGTGGGAAAGGCGTTGCTCCTCATCTCCTGGGTGACCACCTGATCGATGGCAATGGCCGATGAGGCCGGATCATCGAGAAGGTCTCCTGCCGCATCCCCCAGCACCCGCATCTGGGCGATGAGTTCCTTCATGTTCTTGGCGCCAGCCCCGGAGGCGGCTTGGTAGGTCATGGGAGAGAGCCACTCGATATGGCCTGTGGCGAACAGGCCGGAGAGGGCCATGAGCATGAGACTAACGGTGCAATTCCCCCCCACAAAGGTTTTGATGCCGGAGGACAATCCCGTGTCGATCACCCCTCGATTCACCGGGTCGAGGACGATGATACTGTCGTTCTCCAACCTGAGGGTGGATGCGGAGTCGATCCAATAACCGGACCAGCCCGTTTTCTTGAGCTTTGGATAGACCTTTTTAGTGTAGTCCCCGCCCTGGCAGGTGACCACGATGTCCAAGGAAGAGAGGCGTTCAAGATCATAGGCATCCATCAGAGGAGGAATATCGAGACCGATATCCGGTCCCTTCTGGCCCACCTGTGACGTGGTGAAAAAAGAGGGTTCAAAGCCCCTGAAATCTCCTTCCTCGTTCATGCGGCCCATGAGGACCGACCCCACCATTCCGCGCCATCCCGCAAAACCGATTCTCAACATGGAGGATCTCCTTAAGTAGATGAAAAATGCTCAACACAGGCAGCCCCCGAATTGCTGCCGGATACCTCTATCCCTGTTCCTGACAAATACAAAGAGGAATTCGAATAAAAACCAATATAATATCATGAATCGGTTTTTGTATCAAGAGAAATGCTGTAGAGCATCTCGCTTAATACCTTGGAGACCGGCTGGTGGATGGCGAGGTCTGCTTCTGCGTCATGCGGGGTGTTGCCGAGTGTGATGATCATCAGTTTGGCGCCGCTTCTCTGCGCATGGAGCGGCACAGACGCCGCGGGATAGACCACCAGAGAGGATCCCAATACCATACACAGATCGCATGCCTCGGCAGAGGAAATGGCCTGGGCCATTTCTTTTTGGGGCATGGCCTGGCCGAAGGAGACGGTATCCGGTTTCAGGATGCCGCCGCACGTATCACAGTAGGGAACCTTAAGGCCGGAATCGAGGCGGTGCTGGATGTCGTCCCGGTCATATGCCTTTTTGCATCTGAGGCAGGAAACCGTCACGGCAGTCCCGTGGAGTTCGATGATGCGTTCAGGGGAATTGCCCGCCCGATGATGGAGGTTGTCGATGTTTTGGGTGACCAGGGCCAAGAGCTTCCCGGCCTTTTCAAGGGTTACAATGGCGAGATGGGCCGGGTTGGGCCGGGCTTTTTTAAGCATTTCATGGAGCTCACCGCTCATCTTCCAATACGTCTCCCGGGCGTGTTCATCGGATATGAATTTCTGAAAATAAAAATCCTCCGGATCATATTTTTCCCAGAGACCACCGGGACTTCGAAAATCCGGAATGCCGGATTCGGTGCTCAGCCCGGCACCGGTGAAGACCAATATGTTCTTGGCCTCCCTGATCATGTCGGCGCCTTTTTGGATGTGTGGATCCATTCTTTGTCTCATCCTATATCAGGGTCTTTCAGCAAGGGACACGCTGATTTCTTTCTTGAAACCGTCTCGCACCACATTAACCGTGACGGTTTGCCCGACCCTGAGACGGTCCAATACCCGGAGTGATGATATCCCCGCCGATGCGGAGTCTGATGTGGCCGATGATCACGTCCTGGTCGCCACCCCTGAGACCGGCCTCATGAGCCGGGCTTCCACGGACCACCTCTACAACCAGAATTCCCTTGTTTACGGAAAGGCCGATGGCCTCTGCCAGGCTCTTCGTAATGCCGATTCCCGATATCCCCAGCCAAGGTCGGGCGACCCGACCCGACGTAATCAGCTGGCTTGCAATGTCCCTGGCATGGTTAATGGGAATGGCAAAACCGATCCCCTGATATCCGCCGGTCAAAGAAAAAATGGCGCTATTGATGCCGATGACCTCTCCGTTTGAATTCAACAGCGGTCCCCCGGAATTTCCCGGATTAATGGCCGCATCGGTCTGAATGAGATCTTCAATCTGAATCCCGTCCTCGGTCTGGATGCTCCGATGAAGTGCGGAGATGACCCCTGTGGTGAGGGTATGGGATAACCCAAACGGGTTGCCGATGGCAATGGCCTTTTGGCCGGGGCACAGATTGTCGGAATCCCCCAGAGTGGCCACGGCCTGAACGGTTTTTGGCGGAATCTTAATGATGGCCAGATCGCTTTTGGGATCCCTACCCACCAAGGTGGCATCCACTTTTTCGCCTTCGGTCATGGTGACCACGATCTTCTGGGCCTTGGCCACCACATGGTTATTGGTGAGGATATATCCATTGTGATCGATGACGAAGCCGGATCCCTGGCCCTGTCTTGGAATGACTTCCATCCAGAAGTTTACACCCAGAGTGGTGGTGGCGATATTGACGACCGCCCGATGAACTTTTTTGAACACGGCCATATGGATTTTTTCATCGGTAGAGACGACGACGGGTCCGCGTTCCTCCTCAGTGGGACGGTGATTGAAATCGAGCGATTCGGCTTTGGGGGACGAACTGCCCGAAGAAAAAAAGACTTGGGCTTTGTCCTGTTTTGTCCACAGAAAAATGATGAACAGGAGAGCCGCCACCCAAAGGTATCTATATTTGTACATGAAAAGACCTTCCCCAATATATCATTCCACCTGAGCCTTTGGCTGTGATCCATCTCAGGCCGGTGTGGTCGGTACTCAGGTCGCTTGTTGTTTTTCGCTGGTCCCTGGTTGTTGGTCGGAGTGGAGATCCTGCTTGCGGCAGGGTTGTTGGGGCTTCTGGTTCCGTTCCGAGCGGGAAACCGGGTAACCTGACATATTTGCCGAACAATAAAATCTAATGAGTTTTCGAATATCTGTCAAGACGCGTCGGTCTTGACATATCTCAAACGCTGATTTAATCAATATCGAGACATATGGCGAGATTCGGAGGGGAGAATATGAAATTCGGAGCTTTACTTGCCTGGGTAGGTGCTCTCTATCTTTTTGCAGTGTTCTTTCCCGTCGTGGTGGACGGGTATGCAGAAGAGACCAAGGTCTACACCCTTCATGAAAGCATCCAGGAGGCGCTTGCCAACAATTGGAAGTTGAGGGCAAAACAGGAAAAGATCAACCAGTCACTCTACGTAAAAAACCAAGCGAGGGCCGAGTTTCTCCCGAAGTTGAGCACGTCCTACGGCTACAGAAGGGAAGGCTGGAACCCGGTGTTGAAATCCCCCGATTTCGGTGAGATCGAAATCGGCACGCTCAATAACTTCCAGTGGAAGGGGACCGTCACGCAGCCGCTGTTTACGGGATTCGCCCTCATCAGCAACTACCGTTTGGCTGAGTTGGGGATTGATCAGTCTGAACTCGAAGTGGAATTGGAGCAATTGGACCTGGCTTTAAGAGTCAAAACCGCCTATTTCGACATCCTGACTGCGGATATGGCGGTGGAAACCGCGCAGAAGGCTTGGGAAGCGCTGGAGTCCCATGCGCAAGTCTCTCGCAATTTCTACAAGGTGGGCATGATTCCTATTAACGATCTCTTGGAATCCGAGGTGAATGCAAACAATGCAAAGCATGATCTGATTAGCGCCAAGAATAATGCCAGGCTGGCGCGTGCCGCCTTCAATACCCTCCTCTCGAGACCGGTGAATGCACCGGTGGATGTGAAGGAGATCAAGGACTATGAACCGATGGGCGGAAGCTTTCAGGATTATCTGGAAAAGGCACTTGAGGATCGTCCGGAAATGAAGCTTATTAAAAACAACATTCTTCAATCAGATCAAAGGATTCGATTGGCAGGGAGCGATTATTATCCCGAAGTGACCTTTTCATGGGATTACATAAGGGAAGGAGACACATTTTCAGTTTCGGGCAGCGATTATCACCAGGCCAGTCAATGGCAGGCCGTTGCGGGGTTAACCTGGACATTCTGGGAATGGGGGAAGACCCATTACAGGGTGAAACAGCAGGAGAGCGTAAAGAACGAATTGTTAAAGACAAAGATGGAACTCGAAGAGAATATCCAACTCGAAATTAAGAATGCCTTCCTCGGTCTCGAAACGGCCGAGACCAATATCCCCATCACCCGAAAGGCAGTTGAGCAAGGAGAGGAGAATCTGAGGGTAAGCCAGGAGCGCTACAAGGCACAGGTGACCACATCCACGGAGGTCCTTGACGCGCAGCGATATCTCACCCGGGCGCGGGTAAACAATTTCACCGCATTGTACCAATACCATGAAGCAAAAGCGAGATTGATGCGGGCCATTGGGACTTATTGATTTCATTGCATTGCTCGCCCTTACCGCTCAGGCGGAAAGACACGGTGTGTCAATAGCTGGAATAGACCTCGATAACTGCTCGGCATTCTGATTAGGCAGGCATGATTCAACTCTATAATGTTTCGAAAAAATTCGGGGCCAACCCGGCGCTACAGGATATTAACCTCAAGATCGGTAAGGGTGAATTTGTATTCATTACCGGTCCGAGCGGGGCGGGGAAAACCACCCTTTTGCGATTGATTTTTGGATCTGAAAAGCCCGATGGCGGACACATGCTGATCAATTCCATCAATCTCAACAGGATCGGCAGGCCGAAGCTGGATTTTTTGCGCAGGAAAATCGGGTTTGTTTTCCAGGATTTCAAGCTCCTTTCCACAAAGACGGTATTTGAAAATGTGGCCATCGCGTTGGAGGTCATGGGACAGCGAGGCCGGCGGATCCGAAAAGAAGCCCACCAGGCGCTCAAGATGGTCGGCTTATCCAAAAAGGAGCGATCGTATCCCCTTTCGCTGTCGGGAGGTGAACAGCAACGGGTGGCCATTGCCCGCGCCATCGTAAAGCGCCCCATGATCCTGCTGGCCGATGAGCCGACCGGAAATCTGGACCCCGATTTGACCGCGGAAATTATGGGACTTTTTGTTCAAATACATGAGAAGGGGACCACCGTAATCGTGGCGACGCACAGCCGCACACTCCTCGAGGCCGGTCCGTACCGGACCGTAAAATTAAACCACGGAAGGGTCATCGAGGACAGATGTTACTGAGATCCGGTTTCTATTTCTTCCGGCGAGCCTTACAAAATGTACGAGACAATCGGTTTGTATATTTTTTGGGCCTGGGCACCATTTCAGCCTGTCTTCTTATCCTCGGCGCATTTCTCCTTCTCTTTGTCAACATCAACTCATGGTTCCAAGGCTGGGGGCATACCCTCTCCCTGAATATCTACCTTGAGGACGGCATCAGCAATTACCAGAAAGACAAGATATACGGCGCTATTCAAGCGTTACCCGGTGCTCAAATTAGACGATTTATTTCCAAAAAAGAAGCCATGGCCGATCTCGAAAGGGCCCTGGGAGATAAATCCAAATTCCTGGATCATCTCTCTCATAATCCACTTCCCGCATCCTACGAAGTCATCTTTGAGGAAAAGGACGAGTCGAGTCTTACGCCGCAACGCATCAAGGAAAAACTGGAAAAGATGGACGGCGTCGATGAGGTTCAGTGCAGTGAGGAATGGCGGAACAAAATCGAGGGGGTGTTGGGCGTGGCCAAATTCATTGGCCTGACCATTGGTGGACTCCTATGCTTGTGTGTCGTCTTTATCGTGACCAATACCGTGAAGCTTACCCTTTACTCACGAAGGGATGAGATTGAGATCTTAAAACTGGTGGGGGCCACGGACTGGTTTGTGAAGCTCCCGTTTCTGCTCGAAGGGGTCATTCAGGGGCTGTTGGGAGGCGTGGTTTCTCTCGTGCTGCTTTTTGGCGGATATCTTTTCCTGGCAAGCAAGAAATTGCAGATTCTTGGACTCGCACCGTTGGACTTCGTGTTCATTTCTCCAGGTTATATGGCGGTTATTCTTCTGGTGGGTGTGGTTATGAGCGCCCTGGGGAGTCTTATCGCTGTCGGCCGCTTTTTTGATATATGAGAAAACATTCCATTGTCTCTCGGCTCATTTTTGTTCATGTTTGGGCGGTCTTTCTTCTCGCTATATTTGGGGGAACGATTGCCCTTGGTTCCGGAGGGGCCTCTGGGTCAAAGGAGGAGATTCAAAAGATAGAAGAGAGACTCTCCAGTGAAAAAGCGCGGCTAGAGGCTTTTGGTTTGAAAGAAAAGCGGCTTTTAGGCGAACTCACATCCATGGAAAAGGAAGTGGCGAGGACGCGTGGCGCCATGGAAACACTGAATCGGGAGGCTCGTTTAAATGCGTCTGAAATTCAAGAATTGAGAGGAGATCGAAATCAATTAGAACAGACAGTAGCGGATATAGAGAGTGGAATATCCAGCCGGTTGGTTGGCCTCTATAAATACGCGCGAAAGGGCTATCTAAAGGCCTTGGTGGATGTGGGCGATATCGCCGAATTCTGGCGTCGGGTGGAATACCTCGATCGGGTGATGAAAAATGAGCGAAATGCGTTGTCTAAACTGGCGGATGAACGGCGTACGCAAGAGGCCCAACTGTCAACCGTATCTACTCGATTAGATGAAGTCGAAAGGGACCTGCGAAAGGAAAAATCCCGCCTGTCGACCCTCAATACAGAACTTGAAGACAAGGTGCTCCAGCTCAGCAAAATCCATAGGGAGAAGGAATTTCTGACCTCGACGGTGAGGGATTTGCAGCGTGCGTCGGAAAATATGAGGCAGGCCCTGTTGCACATCGAGGATCGTAAGCCATCTGTTCGGCATTCACCTGAGCGATTTGTGGATCACAAAGGTCTGCTACCGTTCCCCATTAAGGGCCGGATTATCAAAGATGAAACGCGTCTCAATGATGGGGGTGGGGGCCTTTATGACGGGGTGTTCATTGAAGGGTTGCCCGGAGCCGACGTTAGGGCGGTTTTCCCAGGTCGAGTCGCTTTCTCGGGTCAAGTGAAGGGATATGGCGCTCTCATTATCGTGGACCACGGGTCCCGTTTTTTTACGGTATCCGCCCTCCTGTCTAGACGAGATAAATCAGAAGGTGATGTGGTGGCGGAAGGAGAAATCCTCGGTGCGGTTAGTGGGAGTGGGTCGATTGCGCCCGGAAGACTTTATTTTGAGGTAAGGCAGGGGGGGAAGCCCTTGGATCCTCTGGATTGGCTCAAAACACGCTGAGAATGACGCGAGAGGGCCCTCCCCGTGACGTGCGCTCAAGGGCGCTTTTGGAATTTTGAGGGAATTTATAAGAGGTCGAGCAGTTGTTTTTTTCTTTTTTAGGGTTGAGCCTGTTGATGAAAGGGCTTATAAGGTATTGGGCTAAGAGAAACAAAATAGCGGTGGGATTGAAAATAATTTTCAGGAAAAATCAAACAACATGAAGGAGTCTGACATGCGAATTTCCCGAAAATATTCTCGGGTAAACGTGATTCTGATATGCCTTTTGGCTGGGGTGATTCTGCTCTTGGTAAACGGAAAGCACGCCGATGTGAAGGCAGACACGGATGAAGTATATGAAAATATCGATATATTTACTGAGGTGCTCAGGCAGGTCGAAAAGAACTACGTGGAGCCTAAGGACCCCAAGGAACTCATCCAAGGCGCTATCAAAGGGATGGTGAGGAGCCTCGATCCCCATTCATCCTATTTGACCAAGGAAGAGCATGAAGAACTGATGGAGGAAACAAAGGGTGAATTTTCAGGCATCGGCATCGAGATCACCATAAAGGATCGAATTCTCACGGTGGTTTCCCCTATCGAGGGAACACCGGCATATAAGGCGGGGATGAAGGCCGGAGATAAAATTATCAAGGTGGAAGGGGAATCCACGCAGGACATGACCTTGCTGGATGCCGTGAAGCGTATTCGGGGGCCCGAGGGCACGGAAGTGAAATTGACCGTGATGCGTGAGGGCGCTGAAAAACCCATCGATTTTACCATTACGAGAGGGGTCATCCCCATAAAAAGCGTGAAGGCATTTATGCTTTCGCCCGGAATCGGCTATGTGAGGATCTCCAATTTCCAGAGCGACACGGCCGAGGATGTGTCTTCGGCTCTGGATGATTTGGAGAAAGAGAATAAGCTAAAGGGTCTGATCATCGATCTTAGAAACAATCCAGGAGGCTTGCTTTCCCAAGCCATTGAAGTTTCAGATCTTTTTCTGGATTCTGGTATTATCGTTTCCACCAAAGGTCGGGGGGATGGACACGATATCAAGGCCACCGCCCATAAGGAGAACAAGAAAGCGGGCGAGTATCCCATTATCATACTCGTCAATGGGGGAAGTGCCAGTGCAGCCGAGATCGTGGCCGGGGCTTTGAAGGACAATAAACGGGCCCTAATTCTCGGAACCCGGACCTTCGGTAAGGGTTCCGTGCAGACGATTCTGCCCCTCTCGGACGGATCGGGACTTCGCTTGACCACGGCGAGATATTACACGCCGAGCGGTAAATCCATTCAATCCAGCGGTATTAGCCCGGACTTGGAGATCCCCTTTAAGGCGCCGGAAAAGGGCGATGAAAAAAAGTCGCCGCGGTTCATCAGGGAGGAAAATCTGAAAGGCCATATGGTGGATGAGGAGAATGGCAAAGATGAAGCCGCCCCGGAACACGAACCCCAACCGAACGAAAAGGCTAAACGCATTCTAAAGAAGGACAATCAGGTTCAGCAGGCCCTGTACTTGTTGAAAAGCTGGGATATATTTTCCAAGACCGGACATGGATCATGAAATTTTGCGGGTGCGGGGGAGGGCAGCATACCTCATACAGGGTTGCATAGATGAAACAGAAAGTGCCCCTGTTTTTCTTCCTCCTTTTGGTGATATTGCTGGGACTGGTTCTCTCTCACAATGTGTACACCATTTATTTCACAGACCAAACACGGGTCGCGTCTCTGAGGCCGGAGGCGCCCTCGGAGCCGAAGAAAAAAATCCAAGGAAGGGAGAAGAGATCCTCAGCCAGCAGGCCAAAGGATGAGCGGCCCAAGGTCGCGATCATTATCGATGACTTGGGATACGATCCACAGTTGGCGTCAGACTTCGTTCACCTCGGTCTCCCCCTGACGCTTTCCATCCTACCGGCGACCCCTTTCGGCCGTTCAATCGGACGCGAAGCCAGGAAAGGCGGGATGGAAGTCCTCCTCCACCAGCCCATGGAGCCGGCGGATTATCCTGTGAGTGACCCGGGACCCGGCGCACTCCTCGTTTCCATGAGTGAAGCCGATATCAGACGCGTTTTGAATGACAATCTGAAAATGGTTCCGGGGGCGAA
>JARRPY010000098.1:0-13421 GCA_037382425.1 Deltaproteobacteria bacterium | reverse complement strand
CCGCGACATGGGTTTCAACGTAGTAGTCGAGATGCCCGCTGAAGCGCGGGGTGCATCTCGCTTTTTCGGTCATTCATGCAAAGGATGTTTTTAAAGTGTGACATGATGTGCTCTCCTTTCTCCCACTTCCTTCGCCATATGAAAGCGTGCTCGTCTTTATCTCGGCGAAGGTGTGCTTTCGTGTTCACCGGAAATGGAGCCCGTCAATTCCCTTTCGGCCGTCCGTTAAAGGCGAGGCAATCCGAGCGCCAGAGACACGTGTCTTCCGCACAATAATCCACCCTGGAGGTGCCGAAACAGGGGATGTTGTGCTCCTTGTCCTGTATGGCCCGGATCATATCCACCTTTTTCATCTGATAGGTGTTGATGCCAAAGGTCTTGGCCATTTGTCGTATGTCCTGGAATCGCATCATGATGACCTCCGTAAGAGGTATACCCCTTTCTTTTTTGCCTATGGGGTGTCTGTCCGACACCCCATAGATGTAGGCTCGATCTTTTCAGTCGGAATTCCTATGAGCCCGCCTTGATCTCGATCTTCTTGGCCGCACTCTTGGCCGTCTTGTTGAGCTTAACGGTGAGGACCCCGTCCTTGTAAGTGGCATTGACCTTGTCGGCCGCCACCTCGGCCGGGAGCCGGAAGGACCGCATGAAGCTGCCGTAGCTTCGCTCTACCCTGTGGTAGTTCTCTTCCTTTTCTTCCTTCTCCTGCTTGCGCTCGCCCTTTAGGGTCAGCACGTTGTCATGAAGGGAGATGTCGATGTCCTTGGGATCCATTCCCGGCAGTTCGGCCTTGACCACCACCTGTTTGGGGGTCTCGGAGACATCCAGAGCCGGATTCCACATGCCGCCTTCCGCAACACCCCCAAAGGGCCGCCAGTCAATGAACCGGTCAAACAGGTTGTCCATCTCGTTCCTGAGTCGCGCCACATCACCACGGCGCGTCCAAGGGACCAATTCTCGAATTTCCATAATTCTCCTCCTTGTGCTTTACAGATTATACGGGTTTCTACTGTCCTTCGGTTTATCCTTGAAACTCAGTTTTCAAAGATATTCGACTATTAAGATGGCGGTCCGATAACGTCCTTAGCCCCTTTGACAGAAGTTCTCAGTGCGTCTTTTATGGCCTTTGAGGTATGTTTCCCCATTTCGTCGCCGGCCTCAATCGCCCCAGCGATCGCTTTCTGAGTTGTCTGATTAATATCGGCGCCTGTTTTTGCTGCCGTGTTAATGGCACCTTTAGTCGCCGCGACTGCAGTTTTTCCCACATCTGTCCCCATATCTGAACCCGCCTTTACAATTCCATAGACAGTGCACTTTATGGTCATAAACAAATCGCCACCCACTTCGTTTGCGCCGTTGATTGCCCCGTTTACGATCGCTTCGATTTTCTTTTCAACGGTAACGGTAAAATCGCCCGCACCCTCAATCGTCAATTTCGCTAAGTCCGCAGCTGCCTCTACAATGGCCTGCGCTTTTTCGCCTGTACCCTTAATGGCACCAATAATCGCCTTCTTGCTCACTCTGCCAATGTTAGTTAACTTGCTCTCCACCATTTGGCACCTCCTTTTCGGGGCTATCGCTCAAAAGATATCTTATCCTCTGTACCCTCCCGAGAAGTGTGGAGGCTGTAATCGTCAACAACTCCTGCACACCATCAGCGATGGGTACGCCATGATGCCTAAGATGCTTGGCAGCCGGATAATTCGTCCAGAGGGTTGAGCGTTAGGTCAATAACTCAATCAATACATGTCTTCCGGCGGCATGTCCGGCATTCCTTTTTTCTTCTTTTCCGGTTTCTCCGTCACCATGGCCTCCGTGGTCATGAGCAACCCCGCCACCGAGGCTGCATTTTGAAGGGCAAATCGGGTGACTTTGGTGGGATCCACAATCCCCGCCTTCATCAGGTCCTCGTAGGTCCCGGTTTCTGCGTTGAACCCCATATTCCCTTCCTTTTCCATCACCTTCTTGACCACAATGGAGCCTTCGAAGCCCGCGTTACTGGCGATCTGCCGAACCGGTTCTTCCAGGGCACGCTCGATCAGTCTCACGCCGAGCTGTTCGTCCCCTTTAAACTGGGCCGATTTAAGGGCCTTTCGAGCCCGGAGATAGGCCACGCCGCCGCCGGGGACGATCCCTTCTTCCACGGCCGCCCGGGTCGCATTCAGGGCGTCCTCCACCCGGTCTTTCTTTTCCTTCATCTCGGCCTCTGTGGCCGCGCCCACGTTGATGACCGCGACGCCGCCGATCAATTTGGCCAGCCTTTCCTGGAGTTTTTCCCGATCATAATCGCTGGTGGTTTCGTCAATCTGGGATCGGATCTGCTTGACGCGGCCGCTCAGGTTCTCTCGGCTTCCGCCCCCATCGATAATGGTGGTGTTGTCCTTGTCTACGGTCACCCGCTTTGCCGTTCCCAGGTCTTGGAGGGTCACCTTCTCCAGCTTGAGGCCCAGGTCTTCACTGATCACTTTACCCCCGGTTAGTATGGCCAGATCCTCGAGCATGGCCTTGCGCCGGTCACCGAATCCAGGCGCCTTGACGGCTACGACTTTGAGCGTGCCCCGTAGCTTGTTCACCACCAGGGTGGCCAGGGCTTCGCCTTCCACATCCTCCGCTATGATCAACATGGGCTTCCCCATGCGGGCGATCTCTTCTAGAATCGGTAGGAGGTCCTTCATGTTGCTGATCTTTTTTTCGTTCAGGAGGAGGTAGGGCTCATCCAGTTCCACTTCCATCTTCTCGGCATTGGTCACGAAGTAGGGGCTCAGATAGCCGCGGTCAAACTGCATCCCTTCCACTATCTCAAGGGTCGTCTCCATCCCCTTGGCCTCTTCCACGGTGATCACGCCCTCTTTTCCAACCTTTTCCATGGCTTCGGCAATAATCCCGCCAATAGTGCGATCATTGTTGGATGAGATGGTTCCCACCTGCTCGATTTCCTTTTTGTCCTTCGTGGGTTTGCTCAATTTTTTGAGTTCTTCCACGACCAGTTCCGTGGCCTTATCCACCCCACGTTTGAGGGCCATGGGATTCACCCCTGCGGTGACCAGCTTGGCCCCCTCCCGGTAGATGGCCTGAGCCAGCAGGGTTGCCGTGGTGGTGCCGTCCCCGGCCACGTCAGAGGTCTTGGACGCCACTTCTTTGACCATCTGGGCGCCCATGTTTTCAAACCGGTCGGACAGTTCGATCTCTTTGGCCACGGTGACGCCATCCTTGCTGATTTTGGGCGACCCCCATGACTTTTCGATGAGCACATTCCGTCCCTTGGGGCCGAGGGTCACCTTTACGGCGTCCGCAAGGGCGTTTACGCCTTTGAGCATCTTCTCTCTGGCTTTGGCGTTATAGGCAATCTCTTTTGCAGCCATTTTTCGATTCCTCCTCGAGTATTACGCTTCTATGATTCCGATGATGTCGTCTTCCCGCATGATCAGGTGTTCCTTGCCGTCTATATTGATCTCTGTGCCGGCATATTTTCCGAAAAGGACTTTCTGCCCCTTTTTGACGGCCATGGGAATCCGTTTTCCCGTGTCATCCAGTTTTCCCGGTCCTGCAGCCACCACCTTGCCTTCCTGAGGTTTTTCCTTGGCCGTATCGGGAATGATAATGCCGCCCGCGGTTTTCTGATCCTTCTCAAGCCCAATGACAATTACCCGGTCGTTCAACGGTCGTAACTTCATTTTTTTGTCCCTCCTAACTTTTCTTGCTGGTTTTGGTCTGAAACGGCGTAATCTGCTGCTTCACCCGCTTACTCTTGCATTTCGGGCACTGAACCTTTTTCTTTTCATAGTCGGAAATGGACATGACAAGGGTAAACGGCTTCTCACACTTCTGACATCTAAATTCATATGTGGGCATCATCCACCTCCCTTTGTAGCCTGACCTATTGTTCACTATGTTCACGGGCATCGATGCCCGCGAGTCCCATATTCAATGTTTCCTTGTTGGCATACAATGTCTTCCTTAGAGCAAATCATATGCCATTTTATTGACCCACTGAAAATAAAGTATTGATTCAGATAAGTTGCGAGAATATATTAGCCGTAATGAGTGGTGGTCAGTGCTAATCTAAGCGGTATTTTTCGGAACTCTCTGTTCTTATTTTCAAATGCGTGATGACATCAGAAACGAGACCGCCTCGGGACCGCCGGGGCGATCATAGGGGAGGTAAACGCATGCCCACTGTCGTGGTGGCAAGCCCTCATGAGGATCCGCCTGAGATCATTCAAACCGCCCTTGGCAGCACACATGCTGTGGAGGGCGTGCGGACGCTGCCTCAACTGTTGGATCGGATGCGTGTCCTGCGGCCGGATTACCTGTTTGTGGATTTGGACATGATTCGGGATCCTGAATCCATTACCCGGCATGGCACGGGATTAGACAAGATCTGGGATGCCAGCCCGACCGCTGAAATTATCGTCATGGCCCCGAATGAGAACATCCGAGAGGCGGTCGGGTTGGTGAAGGCCGGTGCGACCGATTACGTCACCCACCCCCTGGATCCCGAAGAGATCAAATTCGTGGTGAACCATATCCGTGAACATATAACCATTGAAGCGGAACTGGATTATCTGCGGGACAAGTTCTGGGAAGCCCACAGCCTGGAAACCGTCCAGACCAAATGCCCGGAGATGAAAACGGTCTACGAGATGGTTCGGGCGGTGGCCCCGACCCGGAGCACCGTGCTGTTGATGGGGGAAACAGGAACCGGAAAGGGGGTGCTGGCCCGGGTCATCCATAGCCACAGCAACCGGAAGAGCAACCCGTTTATCAGCGTTCATTGCGGAGCCATTCCCGATACCCTGGTGGAGAGCGAGCTCTTCGGTCATGAGAAAGGGGCGTTTACCGGGGCGGCCAAGCGAAAGCTGGGCCGATTTGAGGCCGCGCACGGCGGGACCATTTTCTTGGATGAAATCAGTACGCTCACCGCTGCGGCCCAGATCAAGCTGTTGCAGGTATTACAGGACGGTACGTTCGAGCGGGTGGGCGGCGAGCAGAGCGTCCACGTCGATGTGCGCGTGGTGTCGGCGACCAATACGGACCTGGAGCAGATGGGCCGGGATGGGTTGTTCCGAAAGGACCTCTTTTATCGATTGAATGTCTTTCCCATCTACATCCCTCCCCTTAGAAAGCGTACAGAGGATATTCCTCACCTGGCCCATCTCTTTTTAAAACGTCTGGAGAGGCACTCCCTCGCAGAAGTTCGGCGCCGGGCAGGTGATGCGGCCGAACAAGCCTATTTGAGAGGGATCCTTATCCAATGTCGCGGAAGAATTAAAGACACGGCCCAGATCGCCGGCGTGACCCCCCGCCAGCTCCATAAGCTCATGACCAAACACGGTCTTCGCAAAGAAGACTTCAAGATCGCCGGACGCAACTGAAAAATGGGAAGCCATATTTCCGGTTTTAAAGAAAAAACGGATGCAATAGTTCCGAAATTTCCCATAGGACCTTGTTCGGCAATCCAGGACCATTCCCCTTTTTATTCCCGTCAATGAGGCAAATCTTACACGAGCCCGCCAAAGTGCGGCTTGAGCCCCTGCCATCTCCCCATGCTTGTGCAGTCCCACCCGTCTGTTGGCACAGTTGTGGCATGGGGAGAATTGGCTTCAGAGGGCGGTTTGTCAAGGCCGCTCCATCGGTAGAGCAAAAACGAAATAGAGAACGGAAAACGCCTATGACGACTCCCCTTCCAGATCAGGAGACGGTAACCCTCGAAGGCCTTATTCTTCCGGCCCGGTGGGGCGAGACCGGTGACGTGGTCGGCTTGAAGATTGCCACGTTCGATGAAGGCGAATATGCCATTTTAAACGATGCGCTCGGGGAGAAGCTCAGTCAATACTTGCGGCGAAAAGTTATGGCCAGGGGCCATCTCGTGGGTGATGCGCCCGAAAACAAAGGGTTCAAAGTGCTCAGTTTTCATGTCGTAAGCTCAGAGAAATCCGACGTTGGCGAATGACGGGGGAATGGTTCTTGAGCTCTAAAATAAAAATCATACGCGCGAGGGAATTTCTGCTGGCGACGATGGAAGGGAATCTGGATCTTTGATACCTCCACCTCTTCGCGAAGGAGTGACACATGGCCAAATATGCAGGCTTATGGATTGATCACAAAAAGGCGGTGATTGTGTCCATCGAGGAGGCGCAACCGCACATGGTGCACATTGCCTCTGAAGTCGAGCGGCACGTGCGTGTGAAAGGCGGGTCCCGTACCTCAACCCCCTATGGACCTCAGGACGTGGTTTCTGAGAAGAAGAGAGACGAAAAATATAAGCGCCAGCTCCGCGATTACTATCAGGAGGTCATTGGCGCGATTCAAGAGGCCCGCAAAATCTTCATATTCGGACCCGGCGAAGCCAAGATCGAATTGGAGGCGGAGATGGAAAAGAAAAAGGGCCTGCGGGACAAAATCGTGGGCATTGAGCCTGCGGACAAGATGACGGAGGCACAGATTTTGGCCCAGGTGAAGAAATTTTACGGCGTGACCTCGGATCATCGATCTGAAACATCTCGCTGACGAAATCGGTTAATTGTAGGGCGACCCCTTTTTATCCTATGTAAGCATACACCCGCCGATCTCGCCCCCACATCAGACCACCGGAGGCCGTTTATTTAACACACGGTTGTGAGAGGTACACGTTGAGTCGACTCTTCATATGGACCCCCTTTTTAGAGGAATTTCTGAACTGGAAGGCCTTTCTCGATGTCTTTCTCATGGGCACGCTGGTCTTCCTTTTCTATCGAACATTTCGAGGCCTGGGGACCTGGCGGGTTTTCCTCGGGATTCTGATTTCCATAACGGTCCTTGTGATCGCCAGCCTTCTCCAGCTGGAGGGCATGACCTGGGTCTATTCCAATTTAACCCAGGTCGCCCTGTTGGGGGTTATTGTTATCTTTCAGCCCGAGATCAGAAAAGTTTTTGAAAGAACCGTCTCTCTTGCGAGGAATAAATCCGACACGGAAAAATCCGGCCTGCCCGACATGCTGGCCGATGCCCTGTTCGCCCTTTCAGAGCAAAAAAGAGGGGCGATTATCGTGCTTCCCGGGAAGGAATCGGTACGGCAGTGGATTTCAGGAGGCTTCGTTGTTGATGCGAAACCCAGCCTCCCGCTGATCATGAGCATTTTCGATCCGCATTCGCCGGGGCATGACGGGGCGCTCATCATCAAAAACGGAAAGGTCGCGTGGTTCGGTACGCGGCTGCCGGTGTCGAAAAGCAACGATCTGCCCAGCGAATATGGGACGCGCCATAATGCCGCCTTGGGACTCACGGAAGTCACGGACGCCCTGGTGCTGGTGGTGTCGGAGGAAAGAGGAAACATCACGTGTTTTTGCGAAGGAAAAATAATAAAGATCAAAGATAAGGAGGCCCTTCGGGAGAGAATTGAAACCCACTGGGAGCGGGCGTCGTCGTACATTCCGAAAGGAGAAAATAAACGGTACAAGTGGCAACTGGGCGTCGAAATCTGTTCGAGTTTGTTTCTCGCGACGATTTTCTGGTTTTTTCTGATCGCCGCCAACACGCAAATATCCGAAAAAACAGTGGTTCTGCCCATTGAATATACGTCCATACCTCAGCATCTCGCCCTGGTCAGTAATAAAAGCAACCAATCCACGTTTCATTTGGCGGGTCCAAAGGCGGAACTCGATGCATTCGCGACTTCCCGCTCAAGCATCAAAATCGACCTTTCCAAAGCCATGGCGGGAAAGCAAACACTTGCCATCAATGAAGGCAGTATTCAGCTGCCTAAAAGAGTGCGGATCTTGGCCATGGACCCTTCGAGTCTGTCCATCACCCTGGAAGAGATCCTTCTCGAGGAGGCCGTTATCAAACCCCAGTTGGTGGGCAAGTTACCGTCGGGTCTGGAAATCAAATCCATAGAGGTCACGCCTAAATATATCCACGTGCTGGTGCCGAAAGGCGCAAATCGAAAGGGCGACATTCGCTTAATTACGACCCCCATATATCTGGAAGGGTTTTATGAAGACACCACCCTTTTTTGCAAAGTCATCGCACCTCCTCACATCCAACCGGCAGGCAATGGATGGTCGGACGTCCAGGTGGACATCCGGGTGACTGCACCGTCGAAGGCCTCATCTAAATGACGTCGGATCATTTTTGCATGAACGCATTTCCCTGCCTATTCAAGCCCTTTACCATTCCCCCGGTTCATCTGAAAAACCGGATCACCATGGCCCCCCTCTTTACGGCCTATGCGAATCCGGACGGGACGCCAAGCGATCTCATATTGGCCCATTACCGGGAGATGGCCGCATCCGGAGTGGCCATGGTCGTGGTGGCAAATGCCTCGGTGGCCACCAGCGGTGTATTGTCTCGGTACCAGCTCCGGGCAGATAACGATCGCTTTATCCGGGGCCTCTCGGGAGTGGCCCGAGCCATCCGGCAGGGCGGGGCGGTGCCTGTGCTCCAAATCAACCACGGGGGGCGTTTCGCCAGGGTAAAGAAAAGACTCGCGCCGTCGAATGTACCGGCCAACGATATGGAGATGCTCGGGTTTTTGAGAAGCCTCTTCCAATCTTCACCCTTAAAGGAACAATGGGATCTCCTATCCGATACGGTTCAGCAGTTTTCCGACCGGCCCAAGGAAATGGATGCTCAGGATATCGAGCAGACCATCGATGCGTACGCTCAGGCCGCCCGGCGTGCCGGGGAGGCGGGATTTGATATGGTGGAGATCCACGGCGGCACCGGATATCTCCCGGTACAATTTCTATCTCCGAGGACCAATCGGCGCAGGGATCGCTACGGCGGAGATCTCAAAAACCGAATGCGATTCCCTCTGGAATTGGTTGAAGGCGTCAAGCGTGCGGTAGGGGAAGGGTTTCCGGTGGGGTATCGGTTTATGGCGGATGAATGGACGCCGGAAGGCTTTTCCATGGACGAAGCCGTGGTTCTCGGCAGGGAATTGGCAGATAGGCACATGGCGTATCTTTCGGTGACCACCGGGACCTATGCGTCTTTGTCCATAGCCGAAGTGGCCAGGCGATACAAAAGACCGGGATATTTGGCAGAAGTGGCCGGACAGATCAAGGCGGCCGTGGGGCTGCCTGTGATCGTGGCCGGCCGGATTACCACACCCAAACTGGCCGAGAGGATCCTCCAAGAAGAACGGGCCGATCTGATTGGACTGGCCCGGCCCCTGTTTGCGGATCCGTTGTGGGTGAAAAAGGCATTGGGTCAGAAGGGGGTCATCGTCCCCTGTAAAGACTGTGGCACGTGTTACCGATCGGCCATACTGGACCGGGGGGCGATCTGTCCTCAGTGGGGACGGGCCAAGATGCTGAAGCGAAAGAGCATGATCAAAGAATTGAGACACCCGTATGCTCGAGTGCTCATCACCATGGATTGTTCCGAACATGCGGCCTTGGCCGCAGTTTATGCGGCTGACATGCTCCCCCGCCACAAAGACCTATCCGTAACGCTTCTCCATATTCGAAATGATGAATCCGAGCCCGATCTAAGCCGAATTCAGGGTGTTCTTGAGGAAGCGCAAGCCGTTCTCGTACAGGCCGGTATTTCCAGGGAGCGGATCACCATCCAGATGAGGAAAAAGCAGGAAGGGGTGGCCCGCGATATTCTAAAGGAAATCGCCGTTGGCGGTTTCGGCACAGTGGTGGTGGGCAGACGCGGTGTGTCCAGGACCGAGCAATTCCTGTTCGGCAGTGTATCCGGCAAGATATTACAAAACGCCAGGAATTGTACGGTATGGTTGGTCGACTGATTCAAGAAAAGAGGGCGTGGAACCCAAAACCCCGTCGCTCACTCGAGAAACAGTGCATTCGTTTGAGGTATAGGGAGGGAATGGTTACGGGACGCAAGATGATGGATCCAGTAGGCGATCCGTCTTCCAAGGAGATAGATCAGCCAGACATACCCTGCGCCCAGTACAACCATGGCCACTGGATTTAAAGAAGAAATGCCCAGTCGAAGAGCGGCGGGTTTCAACAGATAAGTGATCAGGGGGCAGTGAATCAGATAGGCAACAAAAGAAATTGAACTCCATTTGACGAGCCTGCCGATCCATGGGCCAGGGGGTTCCCTGTTCAGGCGGGCGCACACCGGCCACATCATCAACCAGACGCCGATGGCCCGAAGGGTTTCATCAAAGACCCAGGCCGTATCGAACCATGCCGGCAATTGACCCGCAGATAAATAGAAGATAAGACCTAAAATTACCCAAGGCAGCGGAAAGCCCTTCCGAGAGTCGGCCCGGTGGCTCAGCAGGTATCCCATCAAAACGCCCGTCATGAATTCCGGCAGATAAAACAGGGGGAGGGCCCTCTGGTAATCCACCGGACACCCCAGAGCCTCCGACATCAGCTTAGCCGAATACCCCACAAGGCACACGGCACTGAGAGTGAGGAGGATGCCCCACTTCCGGATCATCCATATGAGGCAGGGAAACAGGGCATACAGACCGATGATCACCGGCATGAACCAGAGGGTGCCGTTGAGCGTGAAGCTGTCAGGAAAGAAGTTCCTGGTAAAACTGAGGTAAGCAATGAGTGTGGATAGGGCATAGGGTTTTCCGGAAATTTCTATTCCTGCAACCCGCATGAGATGCGCCAAGACAAAGGTAAGGAGCACCACGATCCAGAAAGGGAGGACGATTTTCTTGAATCGGGTCCGTGCCCATTTTTTCCAAGGCATGGAAGGCCGTCTGAAATAGGACAGGGTCAGGCCCAGGCCGCTCAGGATAAAGAACACATAAACGAAGTCCCCGCTGAAGGACACCAGCGCGTCCACCAGATCCGAATTTTTTCGATAGGGCATCAACAGAAGCCAGTGATGCAGAACGATGGCGATACATGCCATGGCCCGCATGGCGTCTATGCTCACCATGTATGGTGTCCTTCTCGCATCTAAATGTTCTGAGATCCTGTATGTCATGGAAGCTTCTTCTAAGGAATACGTGCTCCTTGAGGGTAGAACTGAGTGACGTAAGATGAATGGAGTTAAGCAACGGATGTGCCATATGCATCAACCGGTTGATTTGCCTTATCAACGGCGGGTGTTGACCGGTTCCCTTGGGTTAGGGGGCATCCTGCACCAGAATTTTCAGAACTGAAGATTCCGAAAATTTGAAGCCGTGTCTCTTTTCCTCCTTTTCACGCTCGCCCAGATCCTTTGCAAAGTGCCCGATAGGATAGACCTCCGGGCCTTCGATCGCACGCCGGTTGACATTGAAACACCTCTGTGAGTAATCTACCCGGTATTTTGACATCCATCATCTTCGAGATCTTTTGGAAGACAATGGACACTTTGGGGGCGATTGATTCGATGGTCTGTTCAGCGGAGGGCGTATGAGCAAGAAGGGGGCACTGAGGATCGGTTTGATCCTCTTGCTGGCTGCAGCGGGGGTAATCTATTTTTTTGAAAAACGGAACGAGGCGCCCGCAAGGGTGCTGACCCTCTATGGGAATGTGGATATCCGCCAGGTGCAGCTCGCCTTTCATGACACCGGCCGCATCCTTCGACTCCTGGTGGAAGAGGGGGACCGGGTCCAGGAAGGGCAGCTGGTGGCTGAATTGGATCCGGTTCGGTATGCCATGGATGTGAGGCAGCTGGAAGGACAGGTAGCCTCTCAGGAACAGGTGGTAACCCGCCTCCACAACGGATCCCGGCCCCAGGAGATCGAGCAGGCCCGGGCCCTGGTCCAGGCCAATGAAGCCAGGCTGGAAGATGCCCTACTCACCCACAAACGGACCAAGGGACTTGCGGCATCGGATTTTGCCCCTCAGCAGCAGCTGGATGATGTCACCGCCAAGCTGAAAACCGCCCGAGCCCAGCTCAAGGAGGCCAAAGAGGCCCTGGACCTGGCCGTGATCGGGCCGCGGGTGGAAGACATCAGAGCGGCGGAGGCCCAGCTCCGGTCGTACCGGGCCTCCCTGGATCTGGCCCGGCAGAGGCTTACCGACACCCGGCTCTATGCCCCGGCCCCCGGCATCATCCGGGATCGCATCCTGGAGCCGGGCGACATGGCCTTTCCCCAGTCCCCGGTGTTTACCCTGGCCCTTTTAAAACCCATGTGGGTGAGGGCCTATGTCCCCGAGCCCAGCCTCGGAAAGCTCGTCCCCGGCATGCTGGCCAACATCACCACGGACAGCTATCCCGGCAAGACCTACAAAGGCTGGGTCGGATTCATATCGCCCACCGCGGAATTCACTCCCAAAAATGTGGAAACCCCCGACCTCCGCACCCGCCTGGTCTACGAGGTTCGGGTGTATATCTGCGATCCTCAGGACGAACTCCGGCTCGGCATGCCGGCCACCGTCCGGGTTCCACTGGATCAGACCCCGTCCGGGTCGGGCGGATCCGATGACGCCCCCTGCCGCGAGGGGTGATATGACACAGGAGACGCACGCCGATCCACATGACGATGTCCTGATTATAGACGGGGTAACAAAGGAATTCCGGACGGGCAAACGCACCGTGACCGCGCTCAGGGAGATCACGGTCCAGGTGGCCGAGGGCGCGGTGACCGGGCTCATCGGCCCGGACGGTGCAGGCAAGACCACCCTCATGCGGCTGATCACAGGGCTCCTCACCCCCGACAGCGGCACCATCCGAGTGCTCGGCATGGATGCGGCCCGGCAGTCCCTCCAGATCCAGGCGGCCATCGGGTACATGCCCCAGCATTTCGGGCTGTATGAAGACCTCACGGTCCAGGAAAACCTGGACCTCTATGCCGATCTTCAGGGAGTCCGGCGAAGGGACCGGCCGGACCGCTATGAGCGCCTCATGAAGATGACCGGGCTCGGTCCGTTCACCCGGCGGCTCGCCGGAAATCTGTCCGGCGGGATGAAGCAGAAACTGGGGCTAGCCTGCACCCTGGTAAAGCCTCCGGCCCTTCTCCTCTTAGACGAGCCCACCGTGGGCGTGGACCCGGTCTCCAGACGCGAGCTGTGGGACATCGTCTACCAGCTGGTGGAGGAACAGGGGATGAGCGTCCTCTTGAGCACGGCCTACCTGGACGAGGCCGAGCGGTGTCATGAGGTCATTCTCCTTCACGAAGGACGCGAACTGGGGCATGACGCCCCCTCGGCCTTCAGCAGCCGCCTCCAAAACCAGACCTTCCTCCTGGCTTCCCAAACCCTCGGGAGGCGCCATGTGCAGCGGCGGGTCTATGGGAAGCCTGGGGTCGTGGACGCCACCATCTTCGGGGATCAGGTCCGTCTGGTCATGGACAGCCCCATGGCACCCAAGGCCGTCGCGGGTCTCATGGAAGACAGAGACATCGAGGTTACACCCGTCCCTCCCCGGTTCGAAGACGCCTTTATCGCCCGTCTCACCTCCCGTACAGAAGATGAAGGCGACCCGGGGCCCACGGAGGAGGTGGAGGGCCCGGCGCCCAGGGCCGAGGAAGCGGACAACGCAGATGTCATTGTGGTCGATAATGTGGAGCG
>JARRPY010000097.1:0-8243 GCA_037382425.1 Deltaproteobacteria bacterium | reverse complement strand
TTGTATCCTCGCCATATTCTCCTCCAGGTTCTGAATTGACGATTTCTCATACCTGATTGAAAATATGGCATAAATTTCATCAAATGTCAATGTTATTTACGGATAAGCTCTAACTTGGGTTTGCGGTCTGTAAATACATGATATCCGATAAATGTTGATATTGCAAGCACTTACGCCACTATCCAAAAATCGGCGTGTGTCTACAATTTTGGGTGCCTTTTACGCGATTTTCTCTATTTCCAGGACCTGCTTAGGAGAAGCTATCCTAAGTGATTTAAGGATGTTACGGGTTTCCGAGGGTATCTCGTTTCGGTGTAGAAAACGATGAGAAGAATTCTCAAAATTTGTGACCTGTAGTCGCTCCAGGGCGTCGCGGATCTCGCGCCAGGATTTGCCACAGGAGAGCTCTACCACCCGTTCGACCAACAGGGCCAATACGCAGAGTCTAACATGGGTTTCAATACGACGGGGCACCCAATGGTACATAGGCGTCATCTTGATCTGAGTCTTCTTTAAGGATCGAAAACACCGCTCAATGACCATGAGTCCTTTGTACCCACAGGCCGCATCTTCCAGGCTAATGGTATCATCATTGGTCTCAATGACCCATTTACCATCGTATTTGGCGGCCTCCTTGATCTTACGTCGATCAATTCGAACACGGTTGGCCTTGGTCACGGATAAGTATTTTTTGAAACGCTTTGAGGCTAAAAGTTCAACCGCCCACTGGGCAGAGGCGGATTTGTCAGGATGCCGATCCAGTTCATATTCAAGAAGCTCAACGATCTGTGCACGATGTTTGGCCTGACGTTCAGCCTCTTTCGGGTTGTAGCACAGAATGTAACGTCTTCGGCGTTCACCATCACCAACGGTTACGTCCTTGGCACGGAGATTGTCTTTGAAAGTAGTGTATCGGCCTTTCTTGGTCAGGACCTCCTGCTTGATCTCAGATACGTTGGACATACGGCATGCTAACAAATACTTGCCACACGCCTTGGCAAGCTCGGCACGATTGTTTTGTGAGTTCATGCCCGCGTCTGCTACAAAAAGCGCACGGCCCAGGTTCCACCCCCTGAGGTCAGCTCGAACCTGTTCCACTGTATCGACGTCGGTGGTGTTACCTGGAAATACCCAGCAGCGAACCGGGATGCCTTCCCGGGTCACAGCCAGTGCTACAACCACTTGGGGAGCCCACATGCCTTCCTTGGCATGACCGAATTTGCGCAGATGGCTATTTTCGGCTTCATCCTCCTGATCAATGGAAAATGAGGCTGTCGTGGTATCATAGAAGATCAAGTCCACGGTCAAATTGAACAGATTGGCGGTTTGAAAAAACACATTCTCTTCGACCTCGGATACATGGTCATAGAAAAGATCCATGGCTTCGTACATCTGCTTAAGCTTAAGCCCATTGCAGGAGGGAAGATATACTTTGGATAGCCACCGGTCCCAGACCCCCAATTTGGATTCCGGCTCACACAGCCGATTGGCGGTCATGGCCAAAAGCGCTCTTTCATATGACACTTTGAGTCGTTTTCGTTTGGCAATGTCTGAAAAGGTTCTTTTCAGGCCAAGCCTTTCCCAGAGGGCCTCAATGGCTAATACACAGCCAAAAGAAAGGGTGTTCTTGATTTTAAGATCACTGGGAAGGCCTCCTCGAACTTGGCTCTGTTCATCATCCAATGGATCGAGGACCGTCAACCCACAAACCCGGGCGATGGAGCGACAGAGTCGAACCAGCTCTTCTCGATCCAGATTATCGGTTCTCCCGAAGTTGTGGATAATCTTAGCGACTGGCTTACGGGTGATGGGGTCCCGTTCGTTATGGGCCAACTGGTAATATTCGACAACGGAGCCGTCCTTGTTTTTTCGTTTTGTCGTTCTTAAATACATGCTTACGAAAATAGCATGTATTTTAGTAAATTGAAAGACTAAAGTGACAAGATGTGTGCCTACTGGTTTTGGCGGTCCGAACAGGGATAAGTGGCTGAAATTACTCAATCGCACCCCCAAAAATAGACCATTTCTTGCTTACAGAACGCAAACTCAAGTTTATGCCAACACTTTTGAACGATACCAACCGTTTAGGCCTTCACGTACAAGCCCTTTTTATCCCCGGCCTTGATCTTGCCTTGCTTTTTCAGTCGGGAAAGAATCGCCCTTATGTTGTTATCTTTAAACCCTGTCTTCTTGGCCAAGGTGGCGGTCGTCTGACCCTTCTTGCTGCGGGTTATGGCTGCGAGCACGGTATCTGTTGCCGTCTTCTTCTTGGCCTTCCTTGCGGCCGGTTTTCTTTTGGCGACCTTTTTTGGCGCAGCCTTCTTTGCAGTAGGCTTCTTGGCAGCCTTTGGCTTGGCCTTCTGCTTGGCCGCTGCCTTGCTTACCTTTTCAATCTCCTTTGCCAGTTTTTCCGTCTTCTGGGTCAGCTTTTTGAGATCCCTGGTTACGGCTTTTACGTCTGTCAGCATCTTTTTCATCATCTTCCTCCTTTTAACAAAGTTACCTGCTTGTTAACGGTTACGATTTTTCGCGATTCACCAAACCCTTAGGAATAAGCGCATCAGGTTTGTCTCTTATGATATGATGGTGATATCCAGAGCAAACCTAAGCCAAATCCTTTTAATTGGATAGCATTTATAACCTATATAAAAAGAAATGTCAAGAAAGGCAATGAATTTTATGAGATCTGATGAATTGGATAGGCTGGACGTTGCTTTTTATCAAATATAATATGTTAAGAAGCATCCACACCATCGGATTGAAGAACCCCGCAGCGAGCTGCGGGGCATCTCCCAAATTTAAGAAAACTTTTTTACATTTTATAGCTCGCTCGCTGCTAATTTTCAAGAATCCAATCTACTGCTTCCTGAAGATTGGATGCAATATGATCCGGTTTAAAATGACATTGAGGGATTACATATTCCAGGTCACCCATACCGTAACCGGTCTTTACCAATATGGCTTTCAAGCCGCATCGGCGGGCCATTTCAATATCCGTATACCGGTCACCCACCACGTAGGACTTTTCCATATCAATGTCGAAGTCGGCCATTGACTTTTTGATCAATCCCGTTCCAGGTTTCCTGCAGTCACATAATTTACTGTATTTGTCCACCTTTCCTGCGGGATGATGGGGGCAGAAGAATATGCCGTCAACTGTTGCGCCATTCTCTCCAAGCAATGATTTCATATGGTCATGGACCTCATGAACCAGTCCGATTGGAAAGTATCCGCGTGCGACACCGGATTGATTCGAGACGACAATTGTCAGATATCCGTGATGATTTAAACGCTTTATTGCACTTGAAACCCCGGGAAGAAGAATAAATCTGCTGATATGATTAATATACCCCATCTGTTGATTTATGGTACCGTCCCTATCCAGAAAAACCGCGGGTCTCTTCACTGGATTCTTTTCCATAACCGTCCCATTTCTTCCCACACCTGCTCTGAGGTGACCCCGAGAAGGCATTTGTAATCCATGTCACATTCCGGCTTTAAACATGGGGCGCACTCCACCGAATTCCTCACGATGCCTGACTTGAGACCTCTCGGTCCGGTTGCCATTGGATCCGTAGATCCAAATACGGCCAGTGTGGGCACGTTCAAAGCAGCGGCTACATGCATAAGACCCGAGTCGTTGCTCAAAAACATTTTACACTGATTGATCAGTGCGATTGCCTCTGAAAGCGACGTCTTTCCACATAAATTGAGTGGCGCGCCTTCCATGGAGCGCACAACCTCATCGCAGATCTCCTTTTCGCCTTCACTACCGAAGATGACGATTCGGGCACCCCATTCTTTTGCCGCCTTATCTCCGACTTCAGCAAACCGCCGTGCCGGCCACCGCTTGGATTTTCCATAGGCGGCTCCAGGCGCCAACCCCATAAGAAACGCATCCCCTTGGATACCCTTTTCAACCATTAAACGGCACATCCCTGAATACGCCGCTTCAGGAACACGAATGAGCGGATCGCTGCTTTTTGCCGTCCACCCCATGTAACGCAGCAGATCGAGATAATACTCGACCTGATGCTGGCTCTTTTGGGCGCTCCGAGGTAAAACACCGTGCGTCAATAAGAGCCCCCTTCCATCGGTCTTATAACCGACCCGAATAGGCACCCCTCCCAGAAACGCTATCAAGGCGGCCTCAAATGCGTTCTGAAACAAAATAGCGACATCGAATCGAGCACACCGGATCATGCCGCAGGACTTTAGAACCCCGTGCGTCGAACCTACAATTCCTCCACGCTTCTCATATGTCATCACCCGACTTACGGCAGGAAGACCTTCATAAATGGGCGCAACCCACGGTTTTGCAAGGATGGTGATATCGCTGCACGGAAAATTCTCTTTTACCGCCTCGACTGCAGGCAGCGTCATGACGGCATCTCCGATCCAATTCGTCGCGCGTATGAGAATCCGCCCGATCTCATTTCGTCTTAGTTGGCGTTTATGTATAGCGGCCATTTTGGAGACTTCCCACTTAATCATTCATGAAAGAGGACCCATGTACCGGGCATATTTCGCTTCCGTTTTATCCTCAGCGTCATCTATGGAATAAAAATTCGGGGGCAATGGACAATGAGGGCGGGTCTTCCAGCGTCTGTGAAACCAGAACCAGTGATCTGGATACGTCATGACATATTTCTCGATGGCCTGAGTAAACCGAGCGGTATTCTCCTCCATATCTCTGATCTTGTCTCCACTCTTTTCTAAAGATACGGGGGGCTCAAATACAACCCGGTATCTGCCATCGGGCTGTCTAACCGAAAAAGTGGGAATCACCGGAGACCCGGTCCGTGCCGCCACAAGTGCCAGCCCCTTGTTCGTGCAGGCCAGGCGACCTAAAAAGGAAACGAATACGCCCTCATACCAATCCACATTCTGGTCCAGAAGAATCCCGACGGCCTGGTTGGATCTCATCGCCCTCAGGAGATGTTTCATGGCACGCCGTTTTGGGATAATGTCGGTACCGAATCTGGAGCGGATGATTCTTAACAATCGATCGGCGGGTTTAAAGTCGACGGGCCGCACCACGACCGCCCCTCTGACGTTGAATCGCAGGGGAATGGCCGCTGACATAAGTTCCCAGTTCCCAAAATGCGCGGTGAGAACAAAGACACCCCTTCCTTGATTGATGGCATTATGGAATACCTGTTCATTCTCGAATACGACATAATCATCCAGGTTGCGCCGATTCATCCGAAATACATGGGGGACTTCAAACAGCATCTGGGCAAAATGAACGACTACCCTTTTGTTGAGGGCCAGGAGTTCTTTTTCGGACAGCATATCCCCGAATATGGATCTCAAATTGTTCAGCGAAGCATGGATACGCCCTTTCAGCACCGCTCCTAAACATCTTCCCAACATTCGTCCCATGGACTGTCCCATACGAAAAGGGATCAGCGACAGGAACCTAGCCATAACGTAAAGGCATAAGAAAACCAGTTCGGATATTATGTCATCTTTTTTCGAGGCCATCTCTGATCATCTGGAAAAATCTCTCGCCATTGGTCGAAAAGGCAAATTCAATGATTAAATAGGCGAGGTCCAATCCCGCCGGTGATATATCGCTAATTCTCACCCAGTCCTTTTCCGTGGTCAAAAGAAAAGACGCACCTGCATCCCTCTTCATTTGAATCAAAGATCTGATGTCGCCCGAGGTATATGGATGATGGTCGCTGAATTCCCTGAACGCCACCACCTCGGCCCCGAGATTTTCGAGGGTTTTTTTGAATACCTCCGGGTGGGCAATGCCTGCGAATGCCGCCACACGTTTAAATCTGAGAAATTCAGGAGGTCGGGGCTCGGAAGCGTTGGTGAATATCACCTCTTTGGGTCGGTGGTTTGCCTGGAACAGAGGCATCTTGGGAAAACGTTTTGTCAGGAAGGCTTCGGTCCCACCTGCCGCATCGCCTTGCTTATATCGGGTGAGCACCACGGCATCGGCCCGCTTCAATTCACCTATGGGTTCCCGAAGAGGACCCCACGGCAGAAGATGCCCATTGCCAAAAGGGTTGTTGGCATCAACCAACGCAATGTTGAGGTCCCTCTCGAGGTGAAGGTGCTGATACCCGTCATCCAGTAAAAAGATGTCGGTGCCGAACCACTTCTTCGCACAAAGTCCCGCGCGATACCGGTTTTTGAAGACCACTACCGGTACCCCAGGAACGGCCCCGGCCATCAGATACGGTTCATCACCGGTGACGCTCGCATCCTCTAGAATAGAACTGCCGTCAGAAACTGCCAGGGGACGTTTTTGCTTTCTTCCGCCATACCCTCTCGACAAAATCGCCGTGCGATAGCCTTGTCCCACGGCCCATTTGGCCAGAGTGATAACGGCCGGCGTCTTGCCGGTCCCGCCGGCGGTGAGGTTTCCGACACTGATCACGAAACCGGGCAGCGCCTGCTCCCGGATCAGTTTCCTTCGGTATGCCTTCAGCCTGAGATAGATACCGCCCCGGTAAACCAAGGAAAGAAACGCAAGAAACGGTGTGGACATCCGTAACGACGCGTCATCGTGAATGCTGGACCAAACGGGCTTTTTGGCCTGAAGCCCGACAGCTTTCATTGCACCGCCCCTTCCCCAAGCCTCGTTTTACACCACGAGACAACACATCTAATGGCGCCCCTGTTCTTCTCAACGAATCTCATGGCCGCACGTCCCATTTCCATCCGTCTGCCTTTGTCGGCCAGCAAATTTTTCACCGTGTCCCGAAGTGAATCAACATCTGAAACGAGAGCGCCACCCCCTTCTTTCAAAATTGATGAAGAGATAAAAACAAAGTTATGGGTGTAGGGTCCGAAAATAACGGGTATCCCCAGACCCGCGGGCTCCAGTAGGTTATGCCCGCCAATGGGAACCAGACTCCCCCCCACAAAGCAGATCCATCCCAAACCATAGACACGATCCAATTCTCCGTAGGTATCCAGAACCAGCACATGATAATGGATTCGCTTACCGGTCATCTCACTCCTGCGAGCGCCGATCAGCCCGACAGAATGAATAAGCCTCATCAATTCCCCTGCCCGGGAAACATCTCTGGGGGCCAAAATTAATCGCAGCAAAGGGAAGGGTTTCTTAATTTCCTTATATGCATTGAGAATATCCGCTTCCTCTCCTTGGTGGGTACTCCCTGCCACCCAAACGGGGTCTGATGGCGTCAGCCCCAGGAGTTCGAGCCAACGTGCCTTCTCCCCCGGGATCAGGGGAAGAATCTCACGGTCAAACTTGATATTCCCGGCAGTCTTCACCTTTTTTTGATCGAGACCGATCGACAATAGACGATCCGTGTCCAGATCAGACTGCATGAAACATAAATCCAGCGGTTCATACATGCGCCGAATCAGCCACGGCACACGCCTGTAGGAACCATAGGTTCGAGGCGAAATGCGGCCATTCACCAAAACGCTGCTCACCCTCACGCCCTTCAGGTGTGAAAGCAAACCCGGCCAAACATCGGTTTCCACCAGCACAAATACACCCGGCTTGATGCGCTTGGTAAACCGACGCATGGACCACCATGCATCCAGGGGCATCATATGCAATCTGCTGACAACGCCCTTCAGTTCCTTTCGCGCGATCTCCATTCCCGAACGGGTCGTCACGGTGAACACGATATCTTTAGATGGAAATGCCCTTTTGATGGCCTTTACCAGCGAAACGGCCGACATCACCTCCCCCACTGACAGCGCATGTATCCAGATATTCCCCCCCATTTCCATGGGAGGCGGTACGCTAACGGCAAATCGCCCGGCAAGCCGTTTGTTCCCCGTAAGGGTAATGAATGGGACGGCAGGGATGAGAATCAACGTCCAGACAAAATGGTAAATGAACAGAAATATGTTGGACATTTTCCTGATGGAACCGCAACGTAAGGTGGGATGAATCTCATTTCCCCAGACCCTAAACATTGACCGGCAGTTCTATGATGAAGCGGGTTCCTTTGGGCGCATTGTCTTGTACGCGGATAAACCCGTTATGATCCGAAATGATGGTGCTGACAATGGCCAATCCAAGTCCCGTTCCCTGTTTTTTGGTAGAAAAATAGGGTTCAAACAGCATTGATTTATTTTCTGCTGTGATTCCTCTACCATTGTCGGCAACTTCTATTCTCACCATTTTCAGAACGCGGTCGTAGTGAAGGACAACCATCACGCTTCCTGCCTCGTCCATGGCCTCAACAGCATTATCGAACAAGTTGATCATCACCCGCTTTATCTGTTCCCGATCCAGA
>JARRPY010000096.1:0-8678 GCA_037382425.1 Deltaproteobacteria bacterium | reverse complement strand
CAATATCATTCTTGTGGCCTTAATGGTATAAGGAAGGAAAACAAATGATTACGGTCAGCACCTTTCAAGTGGTGGAAAAGACGGCCGGCCAGGAAGAACCCGAATCGTGAGATGACCGACATGTCCAACAACAGATCCTTCAACATCATGGACGGGGCCAGGGGAGATGGCCTCCAGGTCTGGGAGGAACTCCAGGGACAGCGCCCGAGAGCCAGCGACGTGTCCTCTCCCCTGGCGGAGCGGCTGGAGACCTACGAGGATATCATCGACTCAGAAGTGGGGGACACGTCGCTGGTGCGGGCCCGCAATATCGAGCGGGAGATGGGGATTCGCCAGATCTACCTCAAATTCGAAGGGGGCAACCCCACGGGCACCCAAAAAGACCGGATCGCCTTTTCCCAGGCCATGGATGCCCTCAGACGGGGATTTGAGGGGATTTGATGCCCTCACGGTCGCCACCTGCGGGAACTACGGCGCGGCCATGGCCCTGGCCGCCTCGCTGGCGGGGTTGCGGTGTCTGATCCATATTCCCGGTGAATACCACAGCCCCCGTATCCGGGAGATGGAAGAGCTGGGAGCGGAGATCATCCGGACACCCGGCGACTATGAGACTGCCGTGGCCGCCTCGCGGGCCCGTGCCGAAGCCGAAGAGCTCTATGACGCCAATCCGGGTGGGGACAACACGGTGATTCAACTCCGCGCCTACGGGGGCATCGCCTATGAGATCTATGACGAGCTTAGGGATGCGCCCTTTGCCGTGGCCGCTCCGGTGTCCAACGGCACCACACTGGCGGGTATCTACCGGGGGTTTCTGAGCCTCTATCGACGGGGAAAGACATCCCGGATGCCCAAAATTGTCGCCGGCTCCTCATTTGGAAAAAATCCCATCGTGCATGCCTTCCGAAAAAACATCCCCAACTGTGAAAACCTGGAACCCAACCGGATTCGGGAAACCGTCGTTAATGAGCCGCTCATCAACTGGCATGCCATCGACGGCAATCTTGCACTGGAGGCCATCCGGGCAACCGGAGGATGGGCCGGCGATGCCTCGGACCGAAGCATGCGGACCTTCTCCCGCCTGATCCGCGAAAAGGAAGGGCTCCAAGTCCTGCCCGCATCCACCGCCGGATTGATTGCGCTCCTGGAGGAACACCGAAAAGACCCGCTGCCCAACGACCGTTACGCCGTGGTGTTGACCGGGAGGAGATAGACATGTCGACCATAGACGGCAACGCCATTGTGTACTGCGAAGGCGCCTTCAATACCCCCAACGGGAAGACCGCCCATGGGCTCGTGCGGTTCACGGAGCGGTATCGGGTGCTGGGGGTGGTGGATTCATCCTATGCGGGCCAAGACGCCGGTGTTATCCTCGACGGACAGCAAAAAGGAATCCCCATCTATGGCACGGTGGCGGAAGCCATGGACGCACACAAGGGGTCTGCGGCACCGGCCTCTCATCTCGTGGTGGGGATCGCCCCGGACGGCGGGCGGCTCGGCTCAACGGCACGGAAAAACATCCTGGAGGCCATCGAATACGGACTGAATGTAGATGCGGGTCTCCATGACTTTCTGTCCGAGGATCCGCAGTTCAAAGATGCAGCCCGCCGCACCGGGGCGCGCATCCGGGACATTCGCAAACCGCCTCCCAGAGATCGGCTCCATTTTTTCACCGGCAAGATTCAAGACGTAAAAGCGCTGAAGGTGGCCGTCCTGGGCACCGATTCGGCCATCGGCAAGCGTACCACGGCCTGGATTCTGGTCCATGGCCTTCAGGAAATGGGCATCCGAGCCGCGTTTGTGGGCACGGGACAGACCGCCTGGCTGCAGGGGGCCCGGCACTGCATCGTTTTGGATTCACTCATCAACGACTTTGTCTCCGGTGAGATCGAATACGTGGTCTGGGAGGCCTGGAAGGACGGCGACCCGCAAGTGATCGTCATCGAAGGGCAGGGAAGTCTGATGAACCCGGCCTATCCGGGGGGATTCGAGATCCTGGCCGCGGCCCGTCCGGATGCGGTGGTCTTGCAGCACGCGCCGGCCCGGGCGGAATACGATGGATTCCCCGGGTATCCGATTCATCCAATAGAGATTCAGATACAGGCCGTCGAACTCCTGTCAGGGAAACCGGTCCGGGCCATCACCATCAATCACGAGGGACTAAAGGGAGACCAGATTCCCGCGGCGTGCCGGGACGTCACCGCCCATACCGGCCGCCCGGCCTGCGATGTGCTCTTGGACGGGGCTCGTCCCCTGATCCAATCACTCAGGCCCTATTTGAATGATAAAGGATAACCACCCGCATGGCTAAAGACACGCAAGGCGTCGGCAATCTGAACGATCTTGTGGTAATTCGCCGGCTCGAAGTGGGCCCGCCCCGGATTGAGACGAATCGGATCAAAGTCTCCTACAGCGTTCTGAAGAAGAACACCGAGGATACCATCGACCTGATCTACACCTATCCCGAGGACGTATTTGATCCGGATGATGCAAACGCCCGGAATCTGGCAAGCATCCTCTCGGCCCAGGTGGCATTGAACTACGGGCTTTTCTGCCGGGAGATGGTCTTTCACGGATCTTTGGACCGTGCAGACCAAAAATTCATCCTGGACATGGCACGAAACACGGCAAGAGAAATTTTCGTCAAGAAGTTTCTGGAACCCAATCCCTTTATCCGGTCTGATTTCAAGGGCCTGTCGCCTATCCGGCAGGAAAGCTATCTCCAGGCGGAAGTCACCTTCAGGGGCGAGGAAGCGCCCGGGGACGGGAAAAGGGGCCCACGGCACGAAAAAGGGCGCAACGGAACTTCTCGATGCGTTGCGGTCTTGTCCAGCGGTGGAAAGGACAGCCTGCTCAGTTTCGGTCTTTTGCGGGAGATGGGCCATGAGGTCCACCCGATCTTCGTGAACGAATCGGGTCGGCATTGGTTCACCGCGTTGAATGCCTTTCGCCATTTCGGGGCGCACATCCCGCATACCACAAAGATCTGGACCAATGCGGACCGGGTGTTTAACTGGATGCTTCGTCACCTGCCGTTTGTCCGTCCGGACTTTTCGAAAATCCGTTCGGATGAATATCCCATCCGTCTGTGGACCGTGGCGGTCTTTCTTTTCGGGGCGTTGCCGCTCCTCCTCAAAAGAGACATCCGGCGGCTCATCATCGGCGACGAATATGATACCACCCATCGGACAAGCCACAAGGGCATCCCCCATTATGACGGGCTGTACGATCAGAGCCTCTATTTTGATCACACCCTGACCCGTTATTTCTTTCGAAAGGGCTGGGGCATCAGTCAGTTCTCGCTCTTACGGCCCCTGTCGGAGCTCTTGATCGAAAAGATACTTGCCGAGCGCTATCCCGAGCTTCAAGCCCTCCAGATGTCCTGCCATGCGGCCCACAAGAAAGACGAAAGGATTTATCCCTGCGGTCGGTGTGAGAAGTGTCGGCGCATCGTCGGCATGCTCCTGGCCATCGGCAGCGATCCCGGACAGTGTGGATATTCATCCGATCAGATCGAGGCGTGCAAGAAGGCGCTGGTAAGCCGGGGGACTCACCAGGAGCGAGCAGGCGGGGAACACCTCGCCTTTTTGCTGAAAAGTAGTCATCTGCTGGAAACAGACCGGTTGGGGAAACTGACGGCCCGTGAAAGACCGGAGGTCATGCAGCTCCGCTTTGACCCTGAACGCGCGCCCTTTTCAGGCATCCCGACGGACCTCCGTGAGGGACTTTACCGCATCTATCTCGAACATGTCTCGCGATCGGTCTTGCGAAGCGGGAGAACGTGGCGGCCCATTGATCTCTTACATCATCCCGGCATGAGAGACCCCTATCCCTTTGAAATGCCCGAGGACTTCAATGGGAATGAGCGCGAAAAGATCCCTTCGTCAAAGACGCAAGGATCGGACTTCCTCCTGGGCGAATTCACGTGGCCGGAGGCGAAAAAGCGATTTCGTACGGTGGATGTGGCGCTCCTGCCGGTGGGCGCCATCGAACAACACGGGCCTCATCTTCCCCTGGACGCCGACGCCTTTGATGCAGAATATCTTACCCGCAAGGTGGCCGAAGCCTGTACCCCGCCGCGGCCTATCGTGCTTCCTCTGATCTCGTACGGGGTTTCCTATCATCACGAGGATTTCGCAGGGACCATCAGCATCAATCCCGAAACGCTCTCCCAACTCGTCTACGACATCGGCATGAGCGCGGTGCGTCACGGCATCACCAAGTTGGTGATCATCAACGGCCATGGCGGGAACAGCCCGGCCCTTCACTTTGCCGCCCAGATGATCAACCGGGACGCCCGGATTTTCACCTGTGTGGACACCGGAGAGACCAGTGATCCGGACATCTATGCCATGGCGGAGACGCCCAACGACGTCCATTCGGGAGAAATCGAGACCAGCACGACCCTGGCCACCCGCCCTCACCTGGTCCGGCTCCCAGAGGCACAAGAATTCATCCCGCGGTTCTCCAGTCGATATCTCGATTTCAGCTCCAAGAGAAGCGTGGGATGGTATGCCCTCACGTCAAAGATCTCCCCGAGCGGCGTGATGGGCGATCCAACCAAAGGGAGCCGGGAAAAGGGGGAGCGCATGTGGGACGTGATGATTCATCATCTCGTGGAATTTGTGGAAGAATTGAAACGGCTCAGCCTGGATGAAATCTACCAGAAGCGATATTGAGGGGTCATGAAAATCGTTGATGTGGACGCCTGGCCCGTTTCCATGAAACTGGCCGAGCCTTACGCCATTGCCTACGAGACGGTCGACCGCACGACCAATATCTTCCTGCGCATCGAGACCAACACCGGCGTCACTGGGCTGGGGTGTGCAGCACCCGATTTTCACGTGACCGGCGAAACCCCCCAAAGCACGCTTCGGGTCATTGAGGATGCCGTGATCTCCGGCATCCGGGGAGCAGACCCGTTGAGGCCGGTCATGCTCCTCGAAAAACTCAAGCCCGCCCTTAAGTCCTATCCGTCTGCCCTGGCCGCTCTGGACATGGCCCTTCTCGACATCCTGGGGAAGGTCGCCCATCTCCCCCTCTGGCGCCTGATGGGAGGCTTTAGGGATCGCATGAAAACGAGCGTCACCATCGGTCTCATGTCGGTTCATGACACCTCGGAGCGCGCCGCGTATTGGGTGGCCCAGGGATTCAGGTGCCTCAAGATAAAGGGCGGAAAGGCGGTGGAAGCGGATATCGAGCGGGTATTGCGGGTTCGAGAGACCGTGGGTCGACATGTGGAACTGAGGTTTGATGCCAATCAGGGGTTCTCGGTAAATGACACGCTCCGTTTTGTTGAAGAGACCAAAAAGGCGTCCCTTGAATTGATCGAACAACCCACGCCCCGGGGAGAACCGCGTCTCCTGGGTCGCGTGACCAACCGCGTCTCCATACCAGTGATGGCGGACGAGAGCCTCATGAATCTCCGGGACGCCTTTCGTCTGGCACGCCGGGATCTGGTGGATATGGTCAATGTCAAACTCATGAAGGTGGGCGGCATCCACGAGGCCCTGCGGATCGGGGCCGTGGCCCGGGCCGCCAGCCTAGAGGTGATGATGGGATGCATGGATGAATCCGCCCTCGGGATCGCGGCCGGCCTCCATCTGGCCCTGGCCATGCCCAATGTGGCCTATGCCGATCTGGACGGTCACCTGGATCTCCTGGAGGACCCCATGGCCGGTGCGGTCATTCTACGAAAGGGAATCCTGTATCCCACCCATAAGCCCGGGCTGGGCGCCGATTGATGAACCCCCCGTTGAGAAGCAAACCAGCCAAAAGCCTTCCGCGCTTTATTTCTGGCCACTGATCTGATAGAAAAATGAACCATCGGTACCAGCCGTTGCCCAGTTGGGAAACACCAGGAAAGAAAGGACGCCTTTTCATGCGCAAAAACAACGCCATCTCTGCAGACTCGATCCGACATCTGATCCAGGAGTTCATCCGCTCATCTCCCCTCAACACCATAGAGAATAAGTCTCAAGACCCTGCCTGGGACGATGCCCTCGTGGGATTCGCCTCAGGCGCCGATCCCATCTGGCAGCAATATAAGGAATATATCGGACCCTTTCATTGGACCCCCTGGGAGGTGTTTCATCAGCACTGCCCTGACCACCAGACCGGCGCAGGCGATCTGACGGTGATTTCGTGGGTCCTCCCCCAGCGGGAGATGGTCCGTGAGGCCAACCGTCGGGTCAGAAAATACCCCTCGGAGGAGTGGGCCAGGATCCGGATCTACGGGGAAAAGTTCAACGTGGGATTACGGGAGCATGTGGTGAGGCACCTGAAGGAAAGCGGCCATGATGCAGTGGCGCCCATGTTGGTCCCCAACTGGACCATCGTAAAATCACAGCGGTTTTCCTATGCCTCGTCCTGGTCCGAACGTCATGCCGCCCATGCAGCGGGCTTAGGCACTTTCGGCCTGTGCGACGGGCTCATCACCGCCAGAGGCAAAGCCATGCGTACCGGGTCGGTGGTAGCTCGGCTGCAAATCCCGCCCACCCCCCGGCCCTATACCGATCCCCATGCCTACTGTCTCTTTTTTGCTGAGGGCACCTGTGGGAAATGCATCAAACGGTGTCCGGTTCAGGCCATTTCAGAAGCCGGTCATGACAAGGAAAAATGCCGGCAGCATCTGGACCGGACCCGGGAGCATGTCGAGAAGACCTACCGGTTTAAAGGGTATGGATGCGGATTGTGTCAGGTGGGGGTCCCTTGTGAGGCCGGCATTCCGGTCAAAGCCGCGCGGGAGGCCCTTAAACGGGGCAAACTGCCGCCCCCGCCGCCACCTCTTGCTTGATCACCGGGAGTGGTGCGGGCGTTTCTTCACTGCATTTTATCTTTGTTGCGAGTCAGGGCTGGGTCGGGATGATCCTAAAATGTTTCACGTGATCTGGCTGATAGATGCTGAAGTCCCTGTGGTCCAGAGTAAAAACCGTTTCAATCTTTTGATGTTCGGCAATGGCCATTATGGTCCCGTCAGCGAAATCCATGGGCAGGTCCCGATATTTTTCCATCAGGACCCGGCATCGGGCAAATGATGCCCGATCGAGGGTCAACATATCAATGCCACCTCTGATAATAAACTCCCACAGGTTGTCCTGGGCCTTCCACGAAAAACCGAGAAGATAAAATGCCTCTGTCATGACCGCCCATGTGCTGACCAGGGCTTCATGGATGCCCTTAAGTGTCTCGAGACAGAGCTGATGGTAATCGTCCGACGCATCGAAAAAGGCGACAAGAGGACCTGTGTCAATGAGAATCATGGCTTCTTGCTAAATGTCTCTCTCAGGATCTTCTCTCCATCCATGGCAAGATTGCCTTTACCGCTGAACTCCTCTCCCACCAGATCCTCGATAAGGTGGTATGGATTTCGGGCCTTTTTCTCCAATTCCTTTCGGCAAAATTCACGAATTGAAGCCTTCAGAACCTCGGTTTTGGTGGATTTCAAAGCCGCCGCCGTCTTGATGAGCAGTTGTTCGGTCTCTTGATCCAATCTGGCACTTATGGGCATTTTTTCACCTCCCATTGAGACGTGAGTCGTCATACAAATTGTATGACACCCACAAGACCATGTCAAGCCAATAATTCGAAACAGGCTAACGGATTATTTCCACCATCTCGAAATAAAGAAAATCACCAGGCCGAATATCTCCAGACGACCCAGGAGCATATTCGCAGACAGGATCCACTTCGCGGCATTGGGGAGTTCCGCAAAATTGCCCATGGAGCCGACCATCCCGAAGCCGGGCCCCACATTCCCCATGGTGGCCGCGGAACCGCTGAACGACGTGAGGGCGTCCACCCCCAGTGAGGAAATGAGCATGCTCGAGACAAACACAATGGCGATGTAAAGCACAATGTAGAGGAGATTCGTCTCCAGCACGTCATCGCTGATGGGCACATGGTCGACTTTGGGAGAGATAACGGCCCGGGGGTGTTCGATGCTTTTAAACCGCTTCCCCATGGCCTTCCAGAAAAACACCAACCGATCCACCTTGATGCCGCCGGACGTGGATCCGGCGCATGCGCACTGAAGCGTGAAGAATATCAAAAGCATAACGGCCAGCGGCGGCCACACAGAGCTGTCGGCAGTTGCAAATCCGGTGGATGTTCCTAAGGAAATCAACTGAAAGCTTGCGTACCTCAGGGCGTCGGCCCAGCTCGCATAGGCTGTTTTGTGGATGTCCAGCGTGGTGATCAGCGTCCCGATCAAAAGCGCCGCCAGATAGTACCGGACCACGGTAGATCTGAACAGATGGGTCTTATCGCGCGATATCACGGAGAAAAGGAGCCCGAAGTGAATCCCGGACAGAACCATGAATATCATGATCACCACCTCGATGGAAACGCTATGGTAAGCCGCGATACTCAGGTTCCGGGTTGAAAAACCGCCGGTGGCAATGGTTGAAAAGGCGTGCGTTACGGCATCAAAAAGATCCATGCCGCAAACCATTAAGCAGATGGTTTCCGCAGCGGTCAGGCCCACATAGACCACCAAGAGAACCTGAAGGGCCTTTCGGGTCTGATAGGTGAAGTTGTCCATGGCCACCCCGGACATCTCGGTCCGGTAGAGCACCATGCCGGCCCGTCCCATGGAAGGGAGCACGGAAAGCACGAATATGATGATGCCGCATCCCCCGATCCAATGGGTTGACGCCCGCCAGAAGAGAAGCCCCCGGGGA
>JARRPY010000095.1:8327-12400 GCA_037382425.1 Deltaproteobacteria bacterium | reverse complement strand
ACCGACCGCTCCGCTTCGCCGATGGGTCCTTTCGGATTGAGCAAGAGCATGTTGCTGCATCCGGTGAGGAAAGACACAACACCCAGCAATAAAAGTCCCTTAAGGATGAAACGACATTTCTGTTTCAATGTGGGTCTCATAATTTCGCCGCCGTCCCGGTGCTCGGGATGCCTCTGCCAAACCCGCTATGACCGGATCTGCTACGATACACGGGCGCCGGGTTCATCTTTCACCAGCAGGATGGAACAGGGCATCTTTCGAATCAGTTTCTCGTTCGCCCGCCCGTAAATAAGATGTTCCACCACCCCTTCCTCATGAGCTCTCAACACAAGGAGGTCAATACCTTTTTCTCTGACAATATTGAGAATGTCCTCATCCGGCTCCCCGTGGCCGATCACCACCTCCACCTCCAGCCCTTCTGATTTCTCCTTTTCGATCATGCGATCCAGATCGTTTCGGGCCTCCTCCTGCATGCGTGTGTATTCATCCTCCAGCATGGGAAGGGACGTGAGGGCCATGTTGATCCCCTTCAAATGGAACGGGTTGTAGATGGAATGAATCACTGTGGCCTTGGCCTGATTTTCTTTTGCCAGGGAAAGCCCGTAGTCCACTGCCGCCTTGCAGTAATGGGTTGATCGGGTGACGATCAGAATGTGTTTGATTTTTGCCATGTCTTGATTCTCCTTTCATTCGCCTCCTTAGAGGAATGCTTTCGTCATCTCGGCGGGATGTTTTCCGTCACGCCGGTCTGAGGACCAGAGATTTGCCCGCGGGGCGCCATTCGGAGATCGTGGATGATGCCCGTTTTTTACGATGCCCGGATTCTAAATGGGCACGCCGTTTAAACATATGGGGTGAAGGCTGTATTTTGTCGCCACAGACAGTGTATTCGGTTCGCGCCCCCAACCATCCATCAAAAACGCGAGAGGGATCAACACGGGGAGAGCGGGAGGGCGTCGGGATGCGGATGCATGAGACAGTCACCCCGTGTTGTCGGATGGTGATTTCTCTAGGGGAAACGTGAGAGTGGCACCAAACCAGCCGATCATGGTCACCAGACAAAATGCAAAAAGAATCAGCGAGACGTAAAGGAGACTCTGCCAATTCAGGGTCTGAGCAAGGACGGGCTTTTGATACCGCCAGAGGAAAAGGCCCGTTTCCAGGGCGAGGAGCAGGAAGGAGAGCTTCTGCTTTTTTCCAACCTGTCGGATCGACTCTGCGCCGTAGTTCACCCACCAGGTGTAGAAGCCGGTTAACATGGCTAGGGGGATGAAGCAGACCGCTGCGCCAAGGCAATAAAAGGCCGTGAGTTCAAAATTTCTTACGCCTGTCAGTAGGTAGAGAAAGGTGAATGCAAAAGTGGCAAAGGTGAAGGCGATGGGGAAATGAATGGTCATGGGGTGGGGGTGTCTTCTGAAAAAAGGTGCCCTTTGGAGAAACCTGGAAAGGGCCTGCGGCAATTGAGTGTCGGCTTCCCTTTTTTTATTCAGGGTTCCTACTTGGGGGACCCTTTCGAGGAGGTCCGGTTTGTGAGGGGCGGCCTGAATATCACTGGTGAGATCGTTCCCCGCATGATGACGGTTCATATGAAGTCCGCCCTTCCATCGTTGGCTTTCGCTGACATCGTACACTTTGCCGTCGTAAACCACGTAAGCGGGCCGGCCTTCCTTGCCGTCAAATTGTCTCAATTCCGCAAGGTCGAATTCTTTCATTAGCATATCCCTCTGAATGGTCTTATATGGATTTGTCCCTTCGGTCTTTGGTCGACGCATCCCATAATGTGCAGAAATCCGATTTTTCCCTGGCATTGCAGGCGCGCACCACGATCCATTTGAGCGCGGCCGGCGCCATGAAGGTGGTGACAAATGCCATGATAAGCAATGCGGAGAATTGATCGCCGGTCAATAAAGGGGACTTGATCACCCCATCGGCCAACAGGGTTCGGCTCTCCTTTAAAACCACGGCGGCGATGACGAGTTCCACGGCCCCCCGGCCGTTCATGCCGAATCCGATGACACCCGCTTCCCACAGGGAACGGCCACAACGATCAGCGCTAGGGAAAATATGAGAAACGAAGGCTCCAGGGAAAAACGGATTTGAAACGACAGGGAGGCAAAGAAAATCGGAACCAGAAAACCATAGCTGATGCCGAAAAAACGATCGCTGATCACCTCGTAAACCCGGTTATCGACGATTTCCCTTCGAACGAACTGCCCTGCCAAAAAGGCGCCCACCACAAGGTGCAACCCCGCCATTTCCGCAAGATACCCCATCATGAGCGCGGCCACCACGGCGAAAGTAAAGGCCTTTCCCCCTTTGTCTGTCAAGTGTTTGGTGAATTTCGGCATCACAAATTCCCCGGCGAGGATGGTCACGGCGAAGAAGAGGACGACCTTTAATAAAATGAAGCCCAGGGCCGGAACATCGAGGCTTCCCGTCTCGGCGAGACCCAGAAGCGCGGAGAGTGCAATAAGGGCCAGGATGTCATCGGCGATGGCGGCGCCGATGATGATATGTCCCAACTCACTTTTATTGATCCTCATGGAATAGAGGATGACCATCTGAACGGCGATGGCCGTGACGGAAACGCCCATGCCGATGACCAAGGCCTGGAACAAGGTGGCGCCGAAGAGCGTCGCCGTCACAAAGCCCAAGGCATACGGGGTTATGAATCCTCCCACCGCCACGCCGAGGGAAGGCCACAGATGTTCCAGGAGTTCTTTCGGATCCATCTCCATTCCGGAATGGAACATGACAAAGAAGATGCCCAGTTCGGCCAGCAGTTCTATGGCGTCCGAGGACATGACAACGCCTAGGAGAGGGGGACCCAGTATGACGCCGGCCAGCAGTTCTCCCAGCATGGCCGGCAGGCCGAAACGGGAGAAAAAGGAACCAAGCACCCAGGCCACTGAGAGGATCAACAGGAGGTTTATAATCAATTCGGTGGTGATCATGGATAATAAAGCGTTCTGTTTGCGCGAGTCCTAAACGCCCCACGAGATAATAATGGGGCGAAATTAGACCCTATTTCGGCTCGAATCAAAGGCGACTCAGAGAGTTCTTATTCGGCGCATATGCAGCCGAAACGCATTTACCCAGGTTGCTGAAACGGGTGATGGAAGGCCAGTGCGCAGCCGATATAAGACGTGGCGTGCCTGTGGCTGTTTCGTAGCCTCCTGACGCCGAAGACGCAGTTGTGGGGATCGCTGAAATCCGTAAGTCTTGCGATGGATATGCCCTTTGCGGGCTCTCGATCCGGGAAATGATCGAAAGGGGAAGGCGATCAACGGTCGGATCTTTTGTTGCAGATGCATCCGCGGGGATATAACTTCCGGCGTCGGATCGATTCGCCTTATTTAACAAAAATAATATGTTTGCTCACCCCCGCACTCCCGTGGATATTGCAGTTCGCCTGGGCTTCGATTTCGAGATCCTTGTCTGCGGTGAGCTTTATTTCCTTGGTGAAATCTGCGGCTTTGGGCAGATCAAAGGCTGAATATTCCCAGCGGTCAATTTCCTTTCCATTGACCTTGGCAACGACCCAGTCTACGTGATGGAAGAAGTTATCCGCGCTGTGTTTTACGTGCAGTTTGATGACCACCTCGGATCCCTTGGGCGCCTGATTCGGCGCCTCAATCTCGACCGAGGCTTTGTTGGCCCAGGCCATGGGCGCACTCAGTAGAAAACAGATGAGACTCACAATTCCTATCCAACATTGCCGACGACGTTTCATTGCGACCTCCTTATTTGGGATGGTTAAGTGGGATGGTTAAGAAAAGCCTCTCAATCCAAGGATTCCGTTCGCTTATACGGCTCACCGCCTACTTGCACGCCATGCCGTTCTCATTTCCCACAGGGGAAATATCGCACCGCCGTCAAATTTTAGGCAATAGGTTGGATACCCCATTTTGGGGTGAATGGGTGCGTATGAACAGGTGAATGCGCATATTTTACACCTATCAATGCCTGTTTTACGAAGATGACCGGTTATTGTGGACAGGCGTGGCGGGGGCATGAAAGGGAAAATACGGGATGCACCCCATTTCCCAGCCCTTCGAGTTCCGCTATACATC
>JARRPY010000095.1:0-8254 GCA_037382425.1 Deltaproteobacteria bacterium | reverse complement strand
GAGAGAATCATGAAAGCAACAGTAGACAAGGATGTGTGTATCGGCTCGGGCAACTGCGAATCGAGTTGTCCGAAGGTCTTTAAGGTGGTGGACGGAATATCCCAGGTGCAGGTGAACCCGGTGCCCCCGGAGGAAGAGGACTGTGTGCAAGGCGCGGTGGAGGGGTGTCCCTCCGGAGCCATCTCCGTAGAATAGGACGGGCAAAATGGTCAAAATTGATGCATACTCGGCCGGAAGCATGACGGTGAACGGCACGCAACACCGGAAGGATCTGAAGATTATCAATGATCGGGTGATCTCCGAATGGTGGCGGGACCGGGACCACCGGCTGGATATCGGTGATGTCGAGGATATCCTCTCCGCAGATCCCGAAGTGCTGGTGGTGGGTACGGGATATGCGGAGAACATGCGGGTGGAAGAACCCCTACTATCGAGGCTGGAAAAGAAGAAAATCCAACTCGTGGACCAGGACACCCACACGGCGGTAAAGTCCTTTAACGAGCTGCGGGAGAAGGGAAGGGACGTGGCCGGAGCCTTTCACCTGACATGTTAGCGGGATCGTGGGACGCCCTTCTCCTTCTATCTGTCCACGAAGAACGCTTCGGCGATTTTCCGGGCAATCATGGGCGCATTGCCTCCGGCCCGGTTATTGATGATGACGTTGGTTTCAATACCCTCTTCCACGCCATCGCGCATGAGGCCGGCCGCCGCGTCCACCATGGACGGCTGGAGCATTCCCTCCACGAGTTTATCAAATGGATAGGCCCTGGCATAGGCGTCTTCATATCGCATGCCCATCGGTGTCATGAGACGGACAATCCGCTGTCTCCCGGAATTGAAGACCCGGTTTTGGGCCTTCGTCAGTTGTTTTCTAAGCGGCGGAAGCCAGGTCCAATGAGAGAGCACCTGGCCTATGCCACGCCTCTCCAGAACCTCAAAGACCGGGGCGCTCAAATAGGCTTCGGTCCGAAGTTCGATGTGATATCGGGTGTCCCGGGGAACGGCGTCAAAGAATTGATCGAGGTCTTCGGCCATTTTCTTGGCCGGAATCCGCTCGTTCTTCCGCTGGTATTCCTGCTCAAAGATCAGCCCGTTCAACATGGAGCCGAGCATCTTCACAACGGGCGCATAGAATTGCTTGAAGAAGAATTCCGTATGGAGATAGGTGTCGTTTTGAACGTAATTTTTACCTCGTCGTATTTTCCGGGCCGAAACCGCCTGGGGCACTTTTAGAATCACGCGGTCATTTTCATCCATGTATTGTCGGTATCTATTGAGGACATGGAAAATCCGGGTCGGCTCGCCTTTCGCATCGAGCAGGGGGGAATAAAATGTATAATCAATTTCAAGGACGGCAAAATGATGGAAATACTCCTCGACACTTTCGACCGGCAGCGTTTCTTCCACAAAGGATTTTCCGCCGACCGTCTTTGTCCTGCGATTGATTCGGCCTTCGTACCGCGATTTTGTATAGATCTGCCCGATCCACCCCGCGTATCGGTCGCTGGCCGTACCCAATAAGACGTGGGGATCCAGGTTGCGGAATTGAAATTCCTTTATGTTTTTCAGCCCCAAATTCCAATTCTCTAATTTCATGTGCCCTATTTTCCCCACGCTGTCGGGTTGAGGGAAAGAAGATCGTGATACCTTCGATAGCGGGGGCTTTTCTCCATGAGATCGGCGTGTCTCCCCCTTTCCACGATTTCCCCTTGCTCGAGCATCACCACCTCATTCACCGCCTCCAGTCCCACCAGGCGATGGGTGATGAGAAGGACGGTGCGGCCCTCCATGAGGGTCACGAGGGTCTTCATCACCCGGCGTTCCGTCTCAGGGTCGAGCCCCTCGGTGGGCTCATCCAGAATCATGACCGGCGCATCTTTCAGGATGGCTCTGGCGATGGTAACGCGTCGGGCCTGGCCCGCGGAGAGCCTCACCCCCGCGTCACCCACAAAGGTGTCGTAGCCTTCAGGAAGAGAACGGACGAAGTCGTGTATCCGGGCCGCTCCGGCCGCCTGAATCATCTGTTCCTCGCTCGCGCTCAGGTCCCCTATCAGAATGTTTTCCCTGATGGTGGTATTGAAAAGGTGGGTATCCTGAGATACCACCGCCATATTTCGGCGGACATCCGAGGATCGGTAGGCTCTCAAAGGGCGGCCGCCCAGTATGATCTCCCCTTGTTCGTACTCCCAGAATCGCAACAGAAGACGGACCAAAGTGGTCTTGCCCGATCCGTTGGCTCCGATTACCGCCAGACGCCCGCCCTCCTCGATCTTGAGATTAATGTGTTTGAGGACTCGGGGAGAGGCCGTGTGGTAACGGAACGTGAGATCCCGGATATGGAGGGAAAACCCCTTCGGTGCATGAGCGGGACGATCGGGCTCACGGATTTCCGGCTGGGCGTCTGCCAGGGCAAAGACGCGGCCGGCAGCCTTCAGGGTGTGTCCCAACATCTGAAACGCGTGGGGAAGCGGTGCCACCGCCTCAAATGCCGTCATGATGAAAAAAATGATGAGCGCCAATTCAGGCCCTGTCGGGCCGCCGCGCGTCATCAACGGAAGGAGGATGATGACCGAAGACCACATAGCCAGATTGGCGCACAATCCGACCAAAGCCTCTGAAAAGCCGTGCAGGCGGCTCATTCGGGACTGACACCGTAACATATCCTGCGTTCCTTGTTCAATGGACCGGGCCTGTCGCTCCGCGGCCCGGTACACCCGCAGCTCACCCATACCCTTAAGACCGTCGATGACTTGAGACCGCAGAAGGGAGGATGTCTCCACCAGCTGTTCACCGGCCGGGGTTCCCAGGCGTTGTACGGAGAAAGGCACCATCGCCCCCGCAAGAAAGAGAAAAATCAAGGTGACCATGGCCATGCTCATGCTGTATCGGGAGAGGAACAGGACACAGACCGTGCAACCGATCATGGCGCTTATTAAAGGCGTCAGCAGGCGCACGTAGAAGTCATCCAGCGTGTCGATGTCCGCACTCAGACGGCTCAGGAGATCGCCGCTTCGATAGGCCTGCACGCGCGCCGGCACCAAGGGTTCCAATCGCCCGTAAACCCAGACTCGCAGTCGGGCAAGGAGGCGAAAGGCCGTTTCATGGGTGATCAGACGCTCAAGATAACGGCCGAGGGTGCGTAAAATGGCCAGACCCCGAATGGCGGCGGCCGGTGTAAAATAGTTCATCGGGACGCCCGTAAGACCCGCCACGGCCATGGAGGCGATGAACCATCCGGACAATGCCATGAGCCCCACATCGGCCAGGAAGGTGACCACGGACAGGAGTATCCCCGCCCCTATCCATTTCCAATAGGGCACGAAGAGATGGATTAGCCGAAGAATGTTCCTCATGCCGCCCTCCCGTATGCCCCCACCATGCGGGCGTAAGTTCCTTCAAGACCCACCAATCGGTCATGGGTACCTTCTTCAATCACCCGGCCCGTGTGCAACACCGCGATTCGATCCGCCAGTCGGAGGGTGGAAAGGCGATGGGCGATCATCAGGGAGGTCCTGCCGCGGACAAGGCCGGCCATGGCGGTTAAGACCCGATCCTGGGTTTCCGGATCTAAATTGGCGGTGGCCTCGTCGAGTATCACCAAAGGGGCCTCCTTCAGAAATGCCCGTGCGAGGGCAATCAACTGTTGTTGACCGCCTGAGAGCATGTGCCCGCTTTCCCCCACAGGCGTTTCATAGCCCAGGGGCAAGCCCCGGATGAATGGATCCGCCTGGGCCCGGCGTGCGGCCTCGATCACCCTTGACATGTCGGCCTTCGGCCTTCCCAGGCGAATGTTCTCTGAAACGGTGCCGTAGACCATGTGAGGGCGTTGGGGAACCCAGGCCACATGGGAGAGCCACTGGTCCTCGGCAAGCGTATTCAGGTCGATCCCGTTCACCGTGACGGCCCCCTCCTGGGGACGAAGAAAATCCAACAGCAGGTAGGAAAGGGTGGTCTTGCCCGAACCGCTGGGACCCACAAGGGCCAGTGTCTCGCCGGGGTTGATGTGAAGGTTGAGACCGGAAAGGGCAACCCGGTTGTCGTCATAGGCAAATCCTACGTTTTGAAAATCCACATGAAGACCTTTCTTCACGTCCAGGGTTTTCGTCCCCCGGGCTCGGGCCGGCGCCTGTGCGTTCAATATCTCCAGGATGCCCCCCGCGGCAGCGATGGCTTCCATTCGCGCATGATAATGGGTGCCCAGTTTTCGAAGCGGCAGGAAAAATTCCGGTGCCAGGAGCAGGACCAGGAGGGCGGGCAGAAAATCCATATGGCCCCACAGCAGCCGAAACCCCATAAGCACGGCCACCATGGCGATACCGAGTGTGGAGAAAAATTCCAGGGCCAGTGACGACAAAAAGGCCACCCGGAGCACGGCCATGGTGCTGCGGCGATAATCGTCGGAAATCTGAGCGACCACCTGGGCCTCCCGGCGGCTTGTATTGAACAGTTTCAAGGTGGTCAACCCCTGGAGCACGTCCAGAAAGTGGGCGCTCAACCGGGCGAGCTTCTTCCACTGTTTTTGGTTGAGGCGTTCGGCGCCTTTGCCGATGATCACCATGAAGAGCGGGATGAGCGGACCGCTGATGGCCAGGACCAGGGCCGAATGCCAGTCGGCCCCCGCCACAAAAGCCAGCATGGAAAGGGGGATCAGTGCGGCCAGGGTCACCTGGGGCAGATAACCGGCATAATAGGGTTCAAGGGCTTCCACCCCATCCACCACGGTATTGGCCAGATCGCCGGTTCGCCTGCCATGAAGGTATTCCTGCCCCAGGGCCTGGAGATGACGGAACAGTTCGTTGCGGACCTCTTTCTTGATGCGCGCAGAGGCCAGAAAGGCGGTTTGTTGGGAAAGCCAGATGAGGAGCGCCCGCACGGGAAAGACGGCGAGCATCACCCACATCCAGGGCATCAACCGGGCGAGCTTCAGGTGTTGGACGATCACGCCGGAAACGACCTGGCCCAGAACCCATGCCTGGACAATGAGAAGCAGGCCGGACAAAAGCCCCAGCAAAACCGAAGCCGAAAGCGCACGGCGGGTCAGGGCCTTCTGATCTCCCAACCAAGCGAGCAGGACATCCTTGGGCGCGTTGTGTTTTCGGTCCCGCATAGGTCCGTGCGATCAGAGAAGGGTTGAGGCGGTCCTCAGGGTCGGCCGGAAACGTCTTTTCCCGTCATCCGGCTATTGGCGCTTCTCTTCTTGCCTTTGCTCTTCCTCCTGTCCCTCTAAAAGGACGGCGGCCGATACGGAGATGAGGATGATCATAATCGTCCCTAAAACCCAGGCAAAATACCATGGGGCCTTATCCCCCAATAGAATGGAGAGAAAGAGGATGAGCAAGGCGATCACAAAATAGGCGATAAATTTCAAGAATCCCATAGGTTGCTCCTTTAAAACGGGTCGCATGCGGTTTTCTCAGTAAGAATGATCCGGATCAACCTCCGTGATCTTTCCCCTCATGACCCAGAACGCCCAGCCTGTATATGCGATGACCACCGGTACGAGGAGTATTGCAACGCCCAGCATCCAGGCAAGGGTGGTAGGGCTTGAAGAGGCATCCCACACCGTCAGACTCTGAGAGGGGTGGGTGATGGAGGGCATGAGAAAGGGGAACATGGCCCCGAAGACCGTCCCGATGATTCCGATCCAGCTGACTGCTCCCAGCCACCAGGCCGTATGGGATCGATCCTGACGGAGCATGAACACGCCGATCACGATTCCGACGTAAGTCAAAAGAGGGAGGATCCAGAGAACCGGGTGGGCCTGGAAGTTGTTCAGCCAGGCTCCCGACACAATCTCCACTGTCTTATGAAGCGGATTGGCGGCTCCGTTTGGGTGGGCACCGCCGGTGATCACATAACCGTTCAGCCGGCTGGCCCAGATGCCTATCAGGGTGAAAAGGACCAGCGCCAGGAGCCCGAAGGTGATGGACGCCCGTCGTGCCCGTTCATGAATGGACCCTTTCGTGCGATTCATGATCATGGTTCCCCCCTGGTATATGGCCATGAAAACGGAGAGCAAACCGGTCAGGATGGCGAAAGGGTTAAAGAGGGAGAGGAAACTGCCGGTATAGTGCGACTGCATGTTCCAGTCGAAGTGGAAGGGCACGCCTCGGAGCATGTTGCCCATGGCAGCCCCGTAGACGAGCATGGGGATAAACCCGCTGATAAATAGACACCAGTCCCAGGTGTTCCGCCATTTGGCTGAGGGCAACCGGCTCCTGTATTCGAATCCTAAAGGTCTTACGATCATGCTCCAGAGCAGGATGAGCATGACCACATAGAGCCCGGAAAACGCGGTGGCATAGATGAGCGGCCAGGCGGCAAAGATGGCGCCTCCCCCCAGGATGAACCACACCTGGTTGCCGTCCCAGTGGGGGCCGATGACGTTTAACACAATCCTGCGCTCATCGTCGGTGCGGGCCACATACCGGAGGATGATCCCCACCCCCATGTCCATGCCCATCATGATGGCAAGGCCCGAGAGCAAGACGCCCAGAAGCACCCACCATGTCAACTTAAGCAGTGCATACACTTCCATATCTTTTCCTCCTCCACCTGCTCAACCAACGATGCCCATGTGGGCTTCAGGCGAGCCCCAGGGACCCCTTGCGTCGGTCCGCAGGCGTGTTGGTATCGTCTCCCTCCGTGTCGGGGCCTTTTCGGGCCAGCTTGAACATCAGATACATCTCTACGCAGATGAACAAGCTGTAAAGCAGCACGAAACCGGTAAGTGAAAAAATCATATAGGTGAGACTGTGGCTCGACGCGGCGTTCCACGTGGGAAGCATTCCGTAAACGGCCCAGGGCTGTCTTCCCATTTCCGCCGTAAGCCATCCGACCTCCGAAGCAAGAAAAGGCACCGGAATCATCCAGAGGGCGGTTCTCAGCAGCCAGCGTTTCCCTTGTACCAGGTTTCTCAACGAATAGTAGGAGGACAGAATAAGCACGGCGAGCATGGCAAAACCTGCTCCCACCATCAACCGGAAACTCCAGAAGATGACCGGGACATAGGGAACGGAATCGAGAGCGGCCTGTCGGATATGATCCTCCGTGGCCTTGGATACGTCCTGGTCCGGCGAGTAACGCTGAAGCAACAGGGCGTAGCCTAGGTCCTTTTCATGAGCCTTAAAGTGTTTCAGGGCCTGAGCGTTTTCAGGATCGCTGCTCAGGGTTTTGAGCGCCTCAAGAGCGGGAATCCCGTGCTTCATCCTTTCCATGGATGCCTCCTGGATCTCCTTGATTCCGGGAAGCTCATCGGTCAGCGTATGGGTGACCAACGGGGTCAGCACATAGGGGATCTTGAGCTCGAACAGGTTCCGCCTTTGTTTTTGGCTGGGAAAGGCGATCAGATTGAAACCCGCCGGCACCTCTTCCGTTTCCCAAATGGCTTCCATGGCGGCGAGTTTGCTCGGCTGAACCTTGGCATCAAAATAGCCCAATGCGTCGCCCAGGGTGATGACGGCAAATATGGAAATGACGCCGAAGAGGGAAGCCAGGCGGAAGGAACGTTTGGCCATCTCCAAATGCCGGCCCTTGAGCATGTACCAGGCGCTGATCCCCATGACGAAGAAACTGGCCGTGACATATCCCGCCGCGGTGGTATGAACGAATTTGTTTTGGGCGTCCTGGTTGAAGATGAGATGTGAAAATCTGTCTAATTGCATACGCAGCGTGACCGGATCGAAGTAGGCCCCCACCGGATTTTGCATGAACCCGTTGGCCACCAGGATCCACAGGGCGGAGAGGTTGGCCCCCACTGCGGCCATATAGGTGACCACCAGGTGGCTGACCGCACTGAGCCTTCTCCAGCCGAAGATCATGAGCCCGACAAAAGTGGATTCCAGGAAAAAGGCCATCAATCCTTCGATGGCCAGAGGCGCACCGAAAATGTCGCCCACGTAGTGGGAATAAAACGACCAATTGGTGCCGAACTCGAACTCCATGGTGAGTCCCGTGGCCACGCCGAGGGCGAAGTTGATCCCGAACAGTTTGCTCCAGAAGATCGTCATCTCCCGATAGATGTCTTTTTTGGTGATAAAATAGACGGTCTCCATGGCGGCGATGATGAAGCCCAGCCCCAGCGTCAAAGGGACGAAAAGAAAGTGATAAAGGGCCGTGGCCGCAAACTGTATACGAGACAGATCCACAACTGCGGTAGATATCATGGTAATCTCCCCTTGTATTCGGTGAACGAAAAGGGTATTGGATTTTTCAAAACGGATGAAAGAAAATTTGTATAATGCGTTTATATGCC
>JARRPY010000094.1:8289-11024 GCA_037382425.1 Deltaproteobacteria bacterium | reverse complement strand
CTCACCCAGAGGCCTAAGCCCGACCCCTTTCCGGCTTCCTTGGTGGTAAAGAAGGGGTCAAAAACCTTCTTCTGATCCTCCGGTGAAATCCCAGGCCCGTCATCCGCAACATCGATGACAATGGATGTATTTTTTATCCTGCTTTTGACACGAATCTCGCCATCCGTCCCGATGGCGTCAATGGCATTGGTGATCAGGTTCATAAAGACCTGCTGAAGTTGGGACTGATCACTGGCGATAAGCGGAAGTTCTGAATCGAAATCCCTATGGATCTTGATATTGTTATTGCGTGCGGAATGATCGAGCAGAGCGATGGTCTCTTTCAGCGTCTCATTGACATCCACCTTCTCCAGCCGGGGTTCCATCTTCCTGGCATAGCCCAGCATGCGGTGCACCACCTTCCGTGCCCTTTCCACGTGCTCCTCAATCTTATCCACGGCACTGCGGTATTCCTGATAGTTTTCGCTTTCTTTAAACGCCTCTTCGTCCAGCAGATCCGACATCCATCCGGTCTTCTGCAAAATCACCGCCAGAGGATTATTGATTTCATGGGCCACGCCCGCGGCCATCTTTCCCAGCGCCGCCAGCTTGTCCGACTGGACCAACTGGGCATTGAGCTCGTTCATCCGCGTATCCGTCTCTCTCAGGCGGTTGATGGTGAGACGTGTGGTAAATACTGTTGTTAAGATAATGGCCAACAGCCCGGCGCCCACGATGGCCATTTCCACATACCGGGTGGCGAACAATCCCGCCATCTCCTCTGCCGGATCCTGGCTGATGACCAGGAGCCATTCTCCATCCCTCAGCCAGGTGCCCGCGTATAGCGTCTTCCGCCCCTCTCTGTTGGGCTGTTGGAGGACGGTTGTCCCGGTGCCGAAGAGGGTGGTGTTGAGACCGGCGTCTGTCAGTATGCCGCCGTTAAATCGGGGCCGTGTCTGATAGATCCCTGCCTGATCCAAAATAAAGGCGTCACCGGTCTTCCCCACTTGGGCGGAACGGACGATACCACCGAAGATATCCGGATCGATGGTGGCCCGCAGGATCCAGCTGTTCAACCCATCCTGACGGCGAACCGCAATGATAAAATGGGGTGATTTTCGAAATCCCAAAAATACATTGCTGATATAGACCCCTTTTTTCATCACCACCCCGAACCACGGCTGTTGATAGTAGTTCAGTCCCTTGAGGTCATAGGGTCCCACATAGGCGATGTGTCGACCCGCGTTGGATATGACCCCAAGATCCACAAATGCCCCGGCCCGGGTGTTTATGACTTCGAAAATCTTCGCCAGATAACTCTCGTTGATCATATCTTGTAGTTTGTGCGTATCGGCCATGGCACATAAAATGGCGGTCCGTTCCTTCAAGAAAAGATCCACCGCCTGGGCCTGGGCAAAGGAACGGTATCGGATCTGCTGTTCGATCTTCTCCTTGTACATTTGGGCGAACTGGTGGTATATGGTCGCCCCGAGCGTGATCAACGGCGCCATTGACACCACCAGGGTGATGAAGATGATCTTTCTTTGAAGCCGGATATATAAGCGGGTCTTCATCTGAAACCTGTTGACACACCCATCACCTTCAACTGGGAGCAGGCCACCACATGAACCGCCAGTAGCCCAGTACGGTCCAGAACCACAGGACGAGCCAGGCGATAATGGTGACGGGCAGCCCGAACTTTACAAAGTCGAACACGCTCAGTAGCCGCTGCCCGGTCTCGGGATCTTTTCCCATGCCGAATGCGATGGCGTTGTTCGGGGTCCCGACCACCAGGAAGTTGGCGAATGACGAGGAAAACGCGCAGACCAGCGCCAGCTTCCATACACTGACATTGGCCAGACTGGCCATGGGAAGGACAATGGGCCCAAGGGCCGCCACCGTGGCGCCGTCACTCATGAAATTGGTCATGGTTCCTGTCAACAGGCTCACGCCGATGACCAGTCCGTCGCCATGGGAAATGCTTTCCGGCAGGAGATTCACAAAGGTATTGGCCAGCCAGAGCGCACCACCCGTGAATTTGAGGCCAACCCCCATGGCACATGCCGCCGCATACAGACCCACCACGTCCAGCGCCACGCCATCCTGGATATCATCCCAGGAGATAATTCGGAAAAGAAACATGGCCACCACGGCATAGAGGGTGGGTCCGCCGAGCCCGGCTTCTTCACCCAGCATAATCCACGCGGCCACCAGCAGGATGAGAATCACTGCCATAACGGCTTCTTTTCCCTGGAACCTCGGCATCCTGGCCACTTCCGCTTTGACCACTTCACCCGGATTGACATCTTTCACCTGGAACTTGCCCTTTAAACGGATATACATGTAGGCGCCGATGCACAGGGCCATGACCGGTACGAAGGGCATGCCGTATTTCATCCAGTCCAGAAAGGATATGGGTGCCCCATACTCCATCAGGTATCCCACCATGATGGCATTTCTCCCCCCAGCGGCCGGAGACCCCGGACCACCGTGATTGGCCGCGAAACAGATACCCAGCAACAGAAACACGGCCAGGGCCCTGTCCTTTTCCACGCCGTACATTCGGCACGTCACCTTGTACACCCCCATGAGGACGGGGATCAGGAGGGCCACCAGCGCGTGCTCGGACAAAAAGCTGGCCGCCATGGCCAGCAGGGGAAGAAATATAAACGCGAAGGCCTTTGCGCTCTTGATCCGACTCAATAAAATCAGGCCGATCCGCTTGTCCAGCCCTGTCTTGGCCACTCCCACGGCCA
>JARRPY010000094.1:0-8280 GCA_037382425.1 Deltaproteobacteria bacterium | reverse complement strand
TCCGTGGCCCACAGGAACACGGCAAGAAAGAAGATGGCCAGCATGGTCTTGGCCATCTGAGCCGCCTGCCGGTCTGTAAGAAGGGATCGATCTTCCCCTTCAGCCGTTTTTCCTTTGGATTCCGACGCATCAAAGACCTTGGGATGCAGTTTCTTATTGATGGTATCCGTAATGGTCTTACATCCTCCCCCCAGTTCATATCCGGGCGGGTGCACCTTTCCTGCCAGATCAATCATGCTCTGGGGAGTGGGAACCACGATGAGCCCCACAAAAACGATGGCCGCTATGAGCAATAGGACCGGTTTATATCCTGGCTTACTCGCCCAGAATCCCGAACTGTGTTCAAAGTCAACTCCCTTAGGATGTGCCATATTCTCCTCCCTGAGATAGGAAAATGGTATCCTTTTCCGGGGGTGCATTTCCGTGAGATTGAAAAATCCATGCAATCCTCAACGAACCTGGAAGTGCACACCCGCGCTAGCATTCACAGAGGCGGTGCGTGCGTTTATCCGTCCGTAGAGGCAATGAATGTGCCAAAATTCACATCCGGAGAGAAACGGGACAACTGTCGGTTTTTAATAGGAATTATCTGAGACATATGAAAACGGAAGCGCATATCGGGCCATACTGAATGTCGGCATTCTTTACAGGGTGTAAAGATGGTCGGCCAAAACCCTGCACCAAGCGGGAGCGCAAGCAACGGGAAGAGCGCTTGCTATTTCCTCGATATTCTGCGAAAGATATCGTACAGATGTCTGACAGGAGGCCTCAATGAAAGCATTTTTCTTCAAGAAACAGCAACAAATTGAAACGCTCATCTATGAGTATCTGGAAAATCTCAGGATGAGTAAGGAACACTTTCATAAGGCGTTGAATGCCTGTATCGAAAACGGGCCGTGTGGCGACTTTGATTTTGAGATCGGACAGACCCACAAGTTTGAATCCAGGGCGGACGACATCAGGGAGGAAATCAAGACACTCATGTATGAAAAGGCGCTTCTCCCCGAGTCCAGGGGAGATATCATGGGCCTTTTGGAGGCCATGGATCAGGTCCCCAGACTCTTTGAATTGGTGCTGTTCATGATCAAAACACAGAAGCTTGCGATCCCCGAATTCTTATTGCTGGATATCAAGGAGCTTCTGGAGGTGTCCGTAGGGAGTTGTGATCTCATGCTCAAACAGGTGGAAACACTGTTTCAACGGCGGGAGGGCATCAGGGCTTTGGTGTCCACCATCGATCTTAATGAGAGCCATGCCGATCATATCGAACGCCGGATTCTGACCAAAATATTTGATTCAGACATCGATCCCTTTCAGAAACTCCAACTCAAAGACATGATCATCAACCTCGGTGAAATATCCGATCAGATCGACCGGATATCCAAACGGGTGAACATTATCAGCATGAAACGGCGCGTATAATGCTCTCTTTGTTGGGCGGAGTCTTCCTGGGCTGGTCCCTGGGCGCCAATGACGCCTCCAACGTGTTCGGCTCTGCCGTGGCCTCCAGGATGCTCAGATTCTGGACCGCGGCGCTTCTGTCCTCAGTGTTCGTGGTGTTGGGTTCCCTTCTGGAGGGGCAGGCCGGCGTGGAGACGCTGAAGAATATCACCCCGATGGCCCTTGGGGAAGCCACCGTCAGTTCCGTGGCTGCAGCGGCTACGGTGACGCTCATGACCGTTCTCAGGCTGCCGGTCTCCACCTCACAGGCCGTAGTGGGCGCGATCCTGGGAATCGCGGTATTGAACCGGACGTTAAACATTCCCAGCATGGGGAGAATCGTTGCCTGCTGGTTCGGCACACCCATCGGCGGTCTCTTGATCGCTTTCGTTATCTACCGGATCACGGCGTTCATATACAATAGTCTCCGTATCAATCTCTTTCAATCCGACAGAATTCTCCGCATTGCCCTGATCATAACGGGTGCCTACGGCGCATATGCCCTGGGTGCAAACAATGTGGCCAATGTCACCGCCGTATATGTGGCCGCAGGGGTGCTGACACCCATTTCAGCGGTGTTGCTGGGCGGGTTCAGTATCGCCCTCGGCATCATGACCTTCAGCAGACGGGTGATGGAAACCGTGGGGAGGGGGCTGGTCCGGCTGGATCCTTTTTCCGCACTCGTTGTGGTCATGGCCGAGGCCATCACCGTTCATATTTACACGTTTGTGGGCGTGCCCGTATCAACGTCTCAGGCCGTTATCGGGGCGGTTCTGGGAATCGGCATCATTAAAGGGATTAAAACCGTAGGGCAGCGGACCCTTATCAACATCCTGTTTGGATGGTTTCTGACCCCGGTGGTGGCCATGGTCATGGCCATCGGGATCTATTTTATCATCCACCTCCAATACGTCGGGCCCGTGCGCTGACGTAACGGCAGGCTTCTTCACTGTTTTTTAACGGATGTTTTTAGGGTGATGCCGTATTTTTCGATCTTGGCATGGAGCGTGGGCCGGGACAGGCCCAAAAGCTTGGCCGTTCGGGACCGGTTCCCTCCGGTGAGATTCAAGGCCTCGCTCACCAGCACACGGGCGAACCGATCCACACACTCATCGAAGATATGCTCACTTTTACGAGCGGCCAAAGCGCTGCGTACCCACAGGCGAATAGGTTCGTCCGCTTCTTCCCCGGCAGCCCCCGAAGAGGTGTCTTTTCCCTCGATGATCTGAGACAGATCCTCGGGTGACACCGGGGCCCCCCGGTTGAATATGAGGGCCTTGTGAATCGCATTGGCAAGCTCTCTGACATTACCCGGCCATGAATAGTGCATGAGACGTTCCATTGCGGAGTTGGAGATCCCCGGATTGTCCATCCCCACCTCGGCACTGTAGCGGGCAAGAAAGTATTCCGCCAGACGGGGGATGTCATCGGCCCGATCCCGTAGGGCCGGAATCCACAGGGTCACCACCCTCAGGCGGTAATACAGGTCTTCCCTGAACCGGCCCGCTTCGAGGGCGTGTTCCAGATTCCTGTTGGTGGCGGCGATGATTCGCACATCCACGGGGATGGTTTCACGGCCCCCCAGGCGTTCAATGCTTTTTTCCTGCAGCAGTCTCAAAATCTTGGCCTGTATGCCGGACGGCATATCACCGATCTCGTCAAGAAAGACGGTTCCCCCGTGAGCCTGCTCTATCTTTCCCACACGCCGGTGGGAGGCCCCGGTAAAGGCCCCTTTTTCATATCCGAACAGTTCGCTTTCCAAGAGGTTTTCGGGAATCGCCACGCAATTGATAACCGAAAAAGGTCGGCCGGCCCTGAGACTGTGTTGATATACCGCACGCGCCACCAGTTCCTTGCCGGTGCCGGATTCGCCACGGATCAGGACCGTTGCGTCTGTTGGAGAGACCCTGCCGATGGCCTTGTAAACTTCCTGCATGGACCGGCTCTGGCCCACGATGGCTTCTTTACTCCCTTCATCGGGTATGGCGTTCATATGGACAGTCGTCCGCATGAACCGTCCCGCCTCAAGGCCCTGTTTGATGATACTCAGCATGTCCGGAATATCAAAGGGCTTGAGGATGTAGTCAAAGGCCCCCAGTTTGGTCGCCTCTATGGCCGTCTCCGTGGTCCCGTAGGCGGTCATCATAATCACCGGGAGCTTGGGCTCGATATCATGAATGGCCTTAAACGTCTCCAGCCCATTCATTCCCGGCAACCGGATGTCCAGGATGACCAGATCCGGGACCGATTCACGAACCTGCCGGATGCCGGCCTCCCCCGAAGGGGCGCTTCGAATCGTATAGCCTTCTTCTGTCAGGAGCTTTTCAAAACTCTTCCTGAGTTGATCATCATCGTCAACAATCAATATGAAACTCAACGCCGCACCTCAAATTTGGAGGTCACCTGCATCCAAAAAAGCGGACACCAACATCAGAAGACCTCATTGATGGTTAATGGGAAGGGTGATGGTGAAGGTGGTCCCGTGGCCCTCTTTGGAGCTGACATCCAGCCTCCCCCCATGTTCCTCGATAATCCGAAAGGCAATACTGAGACCCAGTCCGGTCCCCTCTTCTTTGGTGGTAAAAAAGGGCTCAAAAATCTTGGCCAAAACCGAATCCGCAATGCCGGTTCCCGTATCGGTGATACGCAAGACCGCGTCGTTTCCCGACCCCAACGCCTCACAAATCACGATGAATCCGCCGCCTTCCATGGCTTCGCATGCGTTTTCAATAATATTTGCCAGGGCCTCCTTCAATTGCTCCGGATCCGCCTGGATCTCAGGCAAGGGGGCTTCCCGATCTATTTCCACCACCACTTCGTAGGATTCGAGACGATGCTTTAGAAGCTGATGAACCGAGTCCACCACCGTAGAAGGGCTTACCCGTTGCATGGTGAGCTTCGGCCGCCTTGAAAATTCCAGGAAATTCTCCACAATGGTATCCACGTGGCGAATTTCCTCGGAGATGACCGAAAAATCGTCCTGCTGGTCGTGGGTGAGATTCAGGGTTCGGCTCAATGAAAAAAGACGCATCTTTACGGATGTGAGCGGATTGCGTATGCCGTGGGCCATCCCGGCGGCCAACTTCCCCACCAGGGCCATTTTTTCGGCCTGAAGGAGTGTCTCCCGGCTCTTCTCAAGTTCGAAATGGGTTTGATCCACGTCCTCCATAAGACCGCGAACCGATCTGCTCAGGGCCTTGACTTCATCCTCATTTCCCCCCTCTTTAACCCCATCGTTTTTCTCTCGCTTGGTCTCCTGCGCCAGACGCCGTAGGGGGCCGAGGATCTGATGGACGAGAATAAAGGCCAGGACGACTCCCAGGAGCAGGACCACCACGATGGCACTCACGGCAACGATCCGGAGCCGCCGTGCCTGGTCATGGCTCTCCGCCATGAGTGCCTCTATTTTTGCTTTGTTCAGCTGTTTATATCTGTCGCACTGAGCCAATATTTTGAAGAAACGGTCACGCACCGTATCGTGGAGTTTCCCGCCCATTTCACGCTTACCGGATTTGTAGTATGCGATCACCTTGTCCTTCAACCGGATATAGTTCTTATATTCGGAATCGATCGACTCTACGGCTTTTTCCTCTTCATCGCTTGTCGCCAGGGAACGGACCTCTTCCAGTCGCTGTCTAAAGATCTGCCGGTATTCTCCCAACTGCCTTAACCAGTCCGGGTCTCCATCTAAAAAATAGTAGGAGACAAATCCCTTCTGATTCGCCAAGGCGGTTTCCAGCGCCACTGCGGACTGAAAGGCCGCCATGTTCCTCTCCAGAATGCCGTATAATAGCCCCTCCATGCGATACGTATACCACACCGTGACCATACCGCCGCCAGCGGTGATACATACCAGTATAATTAATAGGAGATAACTGCGGGCACGCAGGCTGATCTTGTTCCACATGGTCGAGTCCTCACAAAAGATCCGAGCCTGACACGGCGTTTCAAGGCCCCCCGGGGGCAGCCGGAAAGAAAGTCGAAGAGGGGCCATCAGGTCTGTTGACCCATGGCGCAACGCCGCTGACGCATCCCGCAGTTCCATTTGCAGGGCGGGAAATGCGCCGGCCGAACATGGTCAACAGACCTGATGCATTTGGTTGTTGGGAATCGCTTTCCGAATAAGGTTGATTACATGCCGGAATCCATGGCCTGTCTGGCCGTCTCCACCAGGCCGTCGGGGAATCCGATGATCTTATACACCAACAAGAATTCAATCACCCATACCACAGCCATGCACAGGAGAAAGAGGACGAATCCGTATTTGATGAAATCCATCGGATGGATCATCTTCTCGCCCGTGTCCGGATAGGTGCCCAGACCATACACGATGGCATTATTGGGCGTCCCCACGATCAGAAAATGCGCAAAGGATGTGGCGAAGGCCACGGCCAGCCCAACGGCCCAGGGCTCCCCGTGAACACCGGTCATGATGCCCATGGGGATCACAATGGGCCCCAGAAGGGCGGTGGTTCCGGCATCCGACATGAAGTTGGTCATGAGCCCCGAGAGTCCGGAAAGCCCCACCCATAGGCCGAATCCTTCACTCATATTGATGTAGGACAGGATCTTTAAAAAACTCTGGGCCAACCACATGGCCGCACCGCTCTCTTTTAAAAGCGCACCCAGGGTAAGCGCACCGCAGTACATAAACCACGCGTCCCACGATATGCCGCCGAGAATCTTTTTCCAGTCGGTGGTCTTGAACAGCACCGGGATCAGGAGTGCCAACAGCGAAGGCCCTCCGAGGCCCAGTTCTTCCCCGCCGACGATCCACAAAACGAGGATGAGAAGAAGCATGCCGAAGGTGACATACTCCGCATAGGACATCTTCCCCATTTTTTTAGTCTCTTCCTTAATGGCGGCCAGCCCCGGGGTCAGATCCTTGGTCTTGATCTTCCGCCCGAAAAGCAAGAGCATGTAAACGGCTACGATCAGTCCCATGATGGGGACGATGGGAAGGCCGTATTTCATCCACGTGAAGAAGTCCATGGGCACGTGGTATTCGTTCCAGAACCCCATCATGATCACGTTACGACCCCCGGCCGCAGGGGAGCCCACACCCCCTACATTCAGGGAAAAACACAACGCAAAAAGCAGAAATTTGGCCAGGGCGGGATCGTGTTTTATTTCGCCTGTAGGGCTGTTGGCCGACACGGCCCCGAAGTAGACGGCCGCCATGACCGGGGTCATGAAGGCACACATGGCGTGCGCCGAAATGAACGACCCCACGACGGACATGCTCAGGCACAGGACAAAGACGGGGACCATGAACCCCCGGGTCCATCCCAATAGCCATGCGGCCAGGCGCTTATGCAGGCCCACATCCACAACCGCCACCCCCATGGCCAGCACACCCAATAAAAACATGGGCGCATCCCCGGCAAAGGTCTTGCCGATCATGCTCCGGGGGAGCAAATGGAGGAAATAGGCAAGGATCGGCATCAAGACGCCGGTCAATCCAATGGGGATCGCTTCAGTGGCGAAAAAGATTACCGCCATGGGAATGATGCCCAAGACAATCATGGTTTTGTGAGCGGCGTCCAGGGTATCATGGGCCACTTCCCACTTCATCATTGTTTCCGAAAATCCATATTTTTCGACCACGTCCACAAGGGTTTGAGGCGTGGGCAGGATAAATGCCACCAGGACAAAAATTCCCGTACCGATGCAGATCCACAGCAACTTGCTGGCCAGGATACCACCGCCGCCGGCCTCGTGTTCAATTTCGTGACTCATCTAAAGGTCCTCCTTTCCTTCAAAGAAAGAGATTCGGGGGATCTATATCTTGCAGCTCTTCATCATATGGAACACTTCCGCAAACACGTCCGATACCCTCAGTATACCCACAATGTCGTCATCCTCCGTCACCAAAAGAGACTGATGGTGACCCATGACCAGAAGGTGCATGGCTTCGTCCAGCGTGGCTTCGGCATCCACGTACTCCCCCTTGGTCGGGGTATACATAAATTTCTTCACCTTAAGGCCGGCGGCCTTAGTGCATACATCCCTCAGGGAATGTTCCCACAAGGCCGACTTTTGCATGATGGATTTCAAAAATTCGGGGCTGAATCCGGCACGGGACAACCGGTCCGCATCTCCCATCTCTGCGTATTTGGGTTCCAGTGCCTTGAGTGCATCCAACTGACTCACCTTACCCACGATCTTCTTGTTTTTGTCATAGACCAACACGGCCCGGTGCAAGTACAGGTACTTGTCTCTGTCCAGCCGGTTCTGGGCCTCCTCCAGGGCTATGGCCGCCTCATACAGGGTCGCCTCCTCCGAAACCATCGCGTATTCGGCCAGAGGGACCATCAGATCACTCACCTGTATCGTTTTCATAATGCCTCCGTCACGTCTTAGAGTTTCAGGCGCTTGTGCCCACACTACTTCTCGACTTTGTGAAAAAAGTCACAGCCTATTATACTGAAAACCCGGTAAATGCAAACAAAAAAAGAACATTTTTCGTATGGTTCTTGAGCGCCTCGGATTTTGCCGATGCACCGGTGATGGTTCCGGGCATTCTGTGGCGGATGGCGGAAGATGATGTCAGGTTTGAATTTTAGGAATATCAAGTAATTTAAGCCTGTTATAATACAACTGGGCCGATAAATCCTACGGGCCCTTCCCGGGATGGCCCGGGACATGGCGAGACCTTTGAAAAATGTTCAATCTCGTTCAAAGTCGAGGAAAACAAGAGGTTATGCGGAGGCGTACGATAGTCCCCCGCACAACTAACCTCGCCGTTTGACGCGGAGATTGCGGAAAAGGGCCATTTATGGATGGAAATTACCTAACAGATCATGCACGACCTTCTTTAACCCTTCGATGCTGTTTCCC
>JARRPY010000093.1:0-10099 GCA_037382425.1 Deltaproteobacteria bacterium | reverse complement strand
CAAATATAAGATATCAGGCGTCCCGGTAGTCGAAAATGAAAACCTGGTGGGGATCATCACCAACAGGGACCTGAGGTTTGAAACGAACTTGAATCAGCGGGTGGATGCCGTGATGACCAAGGAAAACCTTGCAACGGCGAGGTTGGGTATTACGTTGGAGGCGTCCAAGGCAATCCTCCATGAAAGACGAATCGAAAAGCTGCTGGTGGTCGATGAGAACGGAAAGCTCGAAGGACTCATCACCATCAAGGATATCGAGAAACTGAAAAAATATCCCCACGCCTGCAAAGACGATCTGGGACGATTGAGGGTAGGCGCGGCAGTGAGCGTCGGATCCGATATGATGGAGCGGTTGAGCGCATTGGTGAATGCATCGGTGGATGTGGTGGTCATCGATACCGCTCATGGACACTCCGACATGGTGCTGAGAAGCGTGAAAACAGTCCGCGAACGGTACAGGGATCTTGAAGTGATTGCAGGGAATGTGGCCACGGCCGAGGGGACCCGGGCGTTGATTGAGGCCGGAGTCGACGGCGTAAAGGTCGGTGTGGGCCCTGGCTCTATCTGCACCACCCGGGTGGTGGCGGGGGTCGGTGTCCCTCAGATGACCGCCATCATGGAATGCGCGGCTGAAGCAAAGAAGGCGGGTGTTCCGGTAATTGCCGATGGGGGGATCAAGTTTTCAGGCGATGTGACCAAGGCCCTGGCCGGCGGGGCCGACTCGGTGATGATCGGAAGCCTGTTCGCCGGTACTGAAGAGAGCCCGGGCGAAACCATTCTTTTTCAGGGCCGCACATACAAGGTTTACCGTGGGATGGGATCCCTGGAGGCCATGAAGGAGGGGAGTAAGGACCGGTATTTTCAAGAGACGGCGGAATTGGAAAAGAAACTCGTACCCGAAGGTATTGTGGGGCGGGTGCCGTACCGGGGCTATCTGGCTGAGACCCTTTACCAGTTGGTGGGAGGCCTTCGTGCGGGCATGGGATACTTGGGGTGTGAGACCATAGTTGAACTCCAGACAAAACCTCGGTTTGTCCAGATCACCCCGGCCGGGCTTCAGGAAGGTCACGTGCATGATGTCATTATCACCAAAGAAGCGCCGAACTACCGAATAGAATAAGAGCGCCATATGAAAAAAGATATCCACATTGAACGTATCCTGATTCTGGACTTCGGATCTCAGTACACGCAGCTGATTGCGAGGCGGGTCAGAGAGGCCAATGTCTATTGCGAAATCCATCCTTTCAATATGCGGCTAAGAGATATTGACGATTTTTCCCCGAAGGGGATTATCCTTTCAGGTGGGCCGGCCAGTGTGTACGGAGAGAATTCCCCGCTCGCCGACCCGCGCATCTTTGACCTCAACATCCCCATACTCGGTATTTGTTACGGCATGCAGGTTATTACGCATATGTTAGGAGGAGAGGTTGCACAGACAGGGGACCGGGAATACGGGAATGCGGTGATATCCATATCGACGGAAAATGCACTCTTCCACGGACTGGAGAGGGACAGCGAGAGAATCGTATGGATGAGCCATGGGGATCGAATTGACCGTATGCCCGAGGGATTTGAAGTCCTGGCCAGAAGCAAAAATAGTCCGGTGGCGGCCATGGGGCATCGCTCGAAAAAATGGTTTGGTCTCCAATTCCATCCCGAGGTGGCCCATACACCCGATGGGTTTAAGATTTTGAAAAATTTTCTTTTTGGCGTATGTCAATGTGAGGGGTCCTGGAACATGGCCTCGTTTGTCCAGAGTACCATCCGGTCATTGAAGCATAAGGTCGGGAATGAGCGAGTGATCTGTGGACTTTCAGGCGGTGTGGACTCATCGGTGACGGCGGTGTTGCTGCACCGGGCCATTGGGGATCAACTCTCCTGCATCCTGGTGGACAATGGACTCCTGAGAAGAGGGGAGGCCAGGGAGGTCATGGACCTCTTTGAGGGACATTACGGTATAGATCTTCACCTGGCGGATGCCTCAGAGCGATTTTTGAGATTATTGGAAGGTGTGACGGACCCCGAAGAGAAACGAAAAATCATTGGACGGGAATTCATTCAGGTCTTCGAGGCAAAGGCAAAGGAATTGGGGAGTGCACAGTTCCTGGCTCAGGGAACCCTCTATCCGGACGTGATCGAAAGTGTCTCATTTAAGGGTCCTTCTGCCACCATCAAGAGCCACCACAATGTGGGCGGGCTCCCGGATCGAATGAATCTGAAGTTGATTGAGCCGCTGCGTGAACTGTTCAAAGATGAGGTTCGCGAAGTGGGGGCTGAACTGGGCCTGCCACGGGATCTGGTGATGCGGCAGCCATTTCCGGGCCCGGGTCTCGCCGTGAGGATTCTGGGGGAAATAACCCGGGAGCGTTTGGAAATCCTGAGTCTGGCCGATGCCATTGTTACAGAGGAAATTCGAATGGCCGGCTTATATGAAAAGGTCTGGCAATCGTTCGCCGTGCTGTTGCCGGTCCGCACCGTCGGTGTCATGGGAGACGAACGGACCTATGAGCACGTCATCGCGGTTCGGGTGGTGGACAGCCTAGATGCCATGACAGCAGATTGGTCGAAAGTGCCCTATGAAGTACTGGGGAGGATCTCCAACCGAATCATTAATCACGTAAAAGGGGTGAATCGCGTGGTGTACGACATTTCCTCCAAACCCCCCAGCACCATCGAATGGGAATAGGGGAGGCACTGAACCTCGCTTTGTTCAACGGTCTCAGGGCGCTTTTCCCGCAGTGATGAATTTTCGCGGCACCTGGGTGATTCGTTTGACCCTGCCCAAGGGACTTTGGTCGACCAGGAGCGGACAATCATAAGCTTCTTCCAGTTTCTCATAAGTGAGCACGTCTTCAGGGAACCCCTGACTCACAATTTCCCCTGCTTTTAACAGCAGTAGCCGGGTGGCGTACATGGCCGCGAGATTGACGTCATGGGAAACCATGATAATCGTCAACCGCCTCTCCTCTTTCAATTTTTCCATGAGGTCCATAACCTTGATCTGGTGTCCGAGGTCGAGGGCGGCGGTGGGCTCGTCCAGGAGGAGGATCCGAGGCTCTTGGCAGATGGCCCGGGCAATGGAGACCCGCTGAAATTCCCCTCCACTCAAGTTGGTGACCTTTCGATTCGCCAAATGGGCTACGTCCGTGAGGGCCATGGCCTCCCTTGCCACCTCGAGATCGGCTTTTCGTTCCAGTCCCAGTATCCCCAGATGGGGTGAACGACCCATGAGCACCAGTTCGGTGACATTAAATGGGAAATCCATGACCGCCATTTGAGGAACGAATGCAATGGTTCGGGCCAGTCTGCGACGTGAGTGGTCTGCCAATGATTTTCCCATGATCTTCAATCCCCCCCGTTGCCGAGGGAGAATGCCCGCAATGAGCTTGAGAAGGGTGGTTTTACCCGATCCGTTGGGACCAATGACAATAAAAAAATCCTCCTCGTTCACGCCAAGGGTCATATTTTTCAGGACGGGGACTTCCCCGTAGGCATGGTGAACGTCTTTGACTTCAACCATGAGGGTCATCGTCTGCTTCTCTTCAACAGGATAATGAACAGCGGCGCGCCGATCATCGCGGTAATGACACCCGCAGGCATCTCACCCTGGCTCGGAAGAGTCCTCGCCAGAAGGTCGCAAAGAATCATATAACTTCCGCCGGCCAGAATGGAGGCCGGGACCAGGACCCGGTGGTCCGGCCCGAGGATGAGACGCATGAGGTGCGGCATGACCAATCCCACAAACCCCACCGGTCCACACTGAGAGACCGTGATGCTGACCATGAGTGAGGTCACCACGAGGAGTCCGCCCGTCACCCACCGGATATGTATTCCCATGGTCTGGGCGACTTCCCTCCCCATAAGGAGGACGTTCATGGCGTTGGAGAGCAGGAAAATCATAACGCATGAGGGGATGAGCACCACCGCCATGATCCATACATTCTTCATGGTACTCATAGACAGGTCGCCCATGAGCCAAAAAATAATGTTGTGAAGGCGCGCATCGTGGGTGATGGAGATGAGGAACATGATCAGGGCTCCGCAAAACGCATTGATCATGACACCGGAAAGGAGAAGCGTGTCCCGCCTGATCATTCCTTCTCCCGAGGCCATCAGAAGGAGAAGCAGGAGGGTCGCAAGGCTTCCTAAAAATGCGGTGAGTCCCACTCCAGGAAAGCGGGAAAGCCCCGCAAGTATTCCCAAAATGGCACCGATGCCAGAGCCGCTTGAAACGCCCAGTATGTAGGGTTCTGCCAGCGGGTTTCGAAGGAGGGCCTGAAACACAAGCCCAGCGACGGAGAGTGCCGCGCCCACCAGGGCGGCAAGAAAAACCCTGGGGAGACGGATGTTCCACACGATGGTATGGAGGGTGGCGTCTCTATCCATTCCTCCGAAGAGGGATCGAATCACTTGTCCAAGATCAATGTGCGTGGATCCCAAGGCAATACCGAGAAAACCCGCCACAATCAACAGCGCGACGAGAATGAATGAGACGCCCAAAATACGGCGCATGACATACGGTTGGCTTTCGGTCACGGCGTCTCCACAAATACTTCCGGATGGATTTTCGCAGCAAGGGTTTCGAGAGCATCCACAATACGGGGGCTGGGGCGGTCAAACAGATTGGAATCAACCACCAGAATGCGGTCGTTTTTTACCGCAGGGAGATGCGCCCATTTTTCCCAACGCCGTTTGACCTGCTCAAAGCGCCCTCCTCTTGCCATTGAGGTGATAATGAGGACCTCCGGCGCCAGCGCTACGACCTGTTCCTCGCTGAATTGAGGGTAGGCCGTCGGGCCTTCGGCGACGTTTTCACCTCCCGCCAGGCGGATTAATTTGTCGATATAAGTGGAGGTGCCCACTGAAATGATGGGGGTGATGCCGATCTGGAAAAAGACGGTGGGTCGGTGGGCTGCCGTGGCGATACGGGAGGTGACGCGACGGATTCGATCGCGCATCTTTTCTACAATAACCGCTGCCTCACGGTGGGCGTCAAGGAGGTCACCGATTTTAAGGAGACTGTCCATGACCGCCTCCAGATCCCTCGGGTCCAGGACGTAGACCGGTATGTTGAGGGAGGCCAAGCGCTTGATAATCTCACGCGGGTTCCCGTCTTTGGTGGCGAGACAGAGATCCGGGTTTAAGGCCACTATCCTTTCCAGGTCCAGGTTCACATAGGAACCGACCGAGGGGAGGCTTTTCGCCTCAGGAGGAAAATCACTGAACTGGGTGACGCCAACGAGGCTGGCTTCCCGATGAATGGAGAAGATAATTTCGGTTATACTCGGCGCAAGAGACACGACCCGCTTCGGCCGATCGGGTATGATGACGCGTCGTCCGAGATCATCCGTGACCTCTCGGGCCTTCGCCTGAAATCCCAACGGCAACAGGGTCGTGAGCAGCATGCATATGAAGAGGCGAAGGGGCCTCTTCAGGTATCTTGATACGATCGAAAAAGCCATTTTGAAAAACCGTTTACGTATTGATGACAAACCCTAATCGGTTTCACCATGTTTTTCAATCGCTTAGTGGACGTTTTCTTAATCTGAGACGTGTTAAAATAAAACGGAAATTCGGAGAATGGGGCTGAGTTCCATCTCATTTTTTGCTTGCATTTCATAACGTTATTGTTTATAAGGGTCCTGTTTTCATTAAATCATTCCCATGACGCTTTAAGAGGGAGACCTTTTTTGTGACAAGTGGGTAGAGAGGCCCTTCATGTAAACTCAGTGGATAGATGGCGAAGAAACACCCGAATTTCGAGGGGCCTTTTAGAATTTTTTGTCTTTCCGGAAAAGATTGCTTTTTAGATTTGTTAAGCATTTGATGAGGCATCCTGAGGCGAAAGCATTTTACTTCGGATGCCTTGTTTTCTTTAGATGAATCCCATGACCAAGACATTTTCCATCTGTTTAAAAGAAAAACCGTCGCAGCAGATCGAAGCGGACCAATTGTCGGCATTGGATGCCCTCAAATTACTGGGGGTGGGAGGCCTCGATCGTGTGGTGGCCGTACGAGTGGATGGTGCGGCCCGTGATCTTTCCTATGAACTGGGAACCGAAACGGTTCTGGAGCCGCTCTATTTGCAATCAGAAGAGGGCCTGGAAATTCTGAGGCACAGTACCGCCCACGTCATGGCAATGGCCGCAAGAGAGTTGTTCCCAGGCATCAAGGTGACCATCGGACCGGCCATCGCCAATGGGTTTTATTATGATTTTGATTATGAACGCGCCTTGAAAGAAGAAGACCTCCCCCGCATAGAAAAGAAGATGGAAGAGATCATCAAGGCGGACCTTCCTTTTGAACGCCAGATGGTGTCCAGAAAAGAGGCGATCGATTTTTTCGGTGCTCAAGATGAAACCTACAAGGTCGAGCTCATAGAGGATTTGGAGGACGAAACCGTCTCCCTCTATACCCAGGGAAATTTTACCGATCTGTGTCGCGGCCCGCACATCCCCTCTACAGGGATGATCAAGGCGTTCCGATTAACCCATGTGGCCGGCGCCTATTGGCGCGGGGATGAAAAGCGTCCCATGTTGAGTCGGGTCTACGGAGTGGCCTTTTCAGATCAAAAACAGCTGAAGAAGCATCTCCATCAGCTTGAGGAGGCCAAAAAACGAAACCATGTGAAGCTGGGACCACAACTGGGACTTTTCAATACTTACGACGAAATCGGCGCAGGGATGATCGTTTGGCATCCCAAAGGGGCCATGCTCCGTTACCTTCTGGAATCGTTCGAAGTAGAGGAGCACCTCAAGAGGGGATATGAACTGGCCAAGGGACCTCAGATTCTGAAAACCGAACTCTGGAAAAAATCGGGGCATTTTGAAAACTACCGTGAGAACATGTATTTCACGGAGATCGATGAACAGTCCTATGGCATAAAACCCATGAACTGCTTGGCGCACATGCTCATATACCGCTCGGAAATCCGGAGTTACAGAGACCTTCCCAAACGCTATTTTGAACTGGGGACGGTTCACCGTCATGAGCGTTCAGGGGTGTTGAACGGGCTTTTCAGGGTGAGGGAGTTCACCCAGGACGACGCCCACATTATCTGTTCCCCGGACCAATTGCATGACGAGATAACGGGGGTTCTCAACTTCGTAAAAGATGTCATGGGGATTTTCGACTTTGACTATGCGCTGGAAATCAGCACCCGACCCGAGAAATCCATTGGGTCCGATGAGGATTGGGCATTGGCCACCGATGCGCTCATCAAGGCGGTAACGGATAACCAACTGGACTATGATATAAATGAGGGAGACGGCGCATTCTACGGCCCCAAAATCGATGTAAAACTAGAGGACGCCCTGGGGAGGAGTTGGCAGTGTGCGACAATTCAGTGTGACTTCACTCTGCCGGACAAATTTGATTTGACCTATGTGGATAAGGACGGTCAAAAACACCGACCGGTCATGATCCACCGGGTGATTCTGGGGGCCATCGAACGATTTATCGGGGTGCTCATCGAGCACTACGCCGGGGCGTTTCCGACATGGCTGGCGCCGGTTCAGGCCGTGGTACTCACCGTGACGGATAGAAATATACCATACGCGGAGCGCGTAAAAGACCAATTGGCGCGTGCCGGTGTTCGTGTGGAGGCGGATGTCAGAAACGAAAAACTGGGGTTCAAGGTGAGAGAGGCCCAGGTACAAAAGATTCCATATATGTTGATCATCGGTGATAAGGAATGTGATAATAACCGTGTCACCCCGAGGTTGAGGAATGGTCAGAATCTTCCCGCCATTCCGGTGGAGGAGTTCATTGACCGGATTAAAGATGAATGTGAAAAGAGGAGGTAGCAGCCATAGCAAAGAAAACAGATGATGTCCGGGTGAACGAACGGATTCAATCCAAAACGATTCGACTCATCTCCGCGGATGGCAAGCAGGTGGGCATTGTCCCCCTGCACGAGGCACTCAATGTATCGAGGGAAGTGGGCTTAGATCTTGTGGAAGTGGCTCCCAATTCGGACCCGCCGGTTTGCCGGGTGATGGACTATGGCAAGTTCCGTTATCAGGCCCAGAAAAAGGCGCAGGAGGCACGGAAAAAAAGCAAGGGTGGCCAACTCAAGGAGATTAAGCTTCGACCTCACACTGAGGAACACGATCTGAGTTTCAAACTCAAGAACTTGAAGAAATTCCTTGAGAAGAAAAACAAGGTTAAGGTGACGGTATTTTTTAGGGGCCGAGAAATGGCTTTTACGGAGATGACCATGGTTGTTGTTCCAAAATAAGCCCCATCATGGCGCGACGCCTCGTCGTGTCAACATCCCCTTCACATCCGCGTGCTGAATAAGCGGTTCCTCAACCGTTCATTTTTTGGTCTCGAGACAAAATTGCCGGATCTAGAGGGTTTTCTTTGTTAATTCTGTTCTGGACGCCTTTTCGAGGACACATGGAACCAGGGGTAAACTTAGAACGTGACATGGAATTTTTTGCATCGAATTTTATAAAATTGAATGAAAATTTGACGGGTGAAAGAGGAGGGCATATATGCCGAAGATAAAAACAAACCGTGGGGCGGCCAAGCGATTTAAGACCACGGGATCCGGAAAAATCGTAAGGAACAAGGCCTTTGCCAACCATATCCTTACGAAGAAGAGCACAAAGAGAAAACGGAATCTGAGGAAATCAGGGCTGGTGGATGCCGCCAACCTGAAACAGGTGAGTCGGTTGATTCCCTACAGTTAATCTCAGGAATGATAAACTACACATCGAGGATTTAACATGCCAAGGGTTAAAAGAGGCTCCAAAGCCAGGAAAAGAAGAAACAAGGTGTTAAAGGCGGCCAAGGGGTATCGGGCCGGTCTGAGCAAACAGTTTAGGACGGCGGAGACCGCCGTTAGAAAAGCAGGGATGTACGCGTATCGAGATCGCCGCACTCGAAAAAGAGAGTTCCGCAAACTCTGGATTGTGAGAATTAACGCGGCTGCCAGGGAGAATGGTCTGTCCTATAGTCGCCTCATCGGCGGATTGAACAAGGCCGGAATTGTATTGGATAGAAAGGTTTTGGCTGATATGGCCGTTCACGATCCTGCTGGTTTTTCTCGTTTAGCGGAAGCCGCACGGGCTTGAGTGAAACGGTGATGGCTTGAATGATGAAAGAGAAACTCCTTGCACTTGAAAAAGCAGCATCGGTAGAAATCGAGAAAATCGGTGATCTTTCTGAACTCGAAAATTTCAGGATTAGATACCTGGGTAAAAGGGGCGAGTTGACCGCCCTGATGAAGGACGTAGGGAAACTCCCCCCGGCCGAACGCCCCGAGATTGGAAAATTGGCCAATCTCATCAAAGGAAATTTAACCTCTCGTTTCAAACAAGCCGAAAAATACCTGAAGTCAGGAAGCCAGTCGAGAAAGGGTTTTCTGGATGTGACCCTGCCGGGAAGAGCGCCCCTGAGGGGACATCTCCATCCCATTACAGCCGTACTCAAAGAAGTCTGCCATATCTTCTCGAAGATGGGTTTCAGGATTGTCAAGGGCCCCAATGTGGAACTGGACTATTACAATTTTGAGGCCTTGAATATCCCCAAAGATCACCCTGCAAGAGATATGCAGGACACCTTCTATATCTCGGACAACGTGGTGTTGAGGACGCATACCTCACCGATGCAGGTCCGTGTTATGGAAACACAACCCCCTCCCGTGGCGGTCATTGCACCTGGAAAAGTCTACAGACGGGATTCGGACGTTTCCCACACCCCCATGTTTCATCAGGTTGAAGGCCTTCTCGTGGATAAAGGCATCACTTTCGGCGATTTGAAGGGAACGCTCACCAGCTTTGTCCATCAGATGTTCGGGAAAGAAACACCACTTCGATTCAGACCCAGTTTTTTCCCATTCACAGAGCCGAGTGCCGAGGTGGATATCGGCTGTGTCCTGTGCGGCGGAAAGGGGTGCCGCACCTGCTCTCATACGGGCTGGTTGGAAATACTGGGTTCCGGCATGGTCGATCCGGCCGTCTACCGATTTGTCCAATATGACGCGGATATTTACTCAGGGTTTGCCTTCGGCATGGGAATTGAGCGGATTGCCATGCTGAAGTATGGGATAGATGATATCCAGCTCTTTTTTAAGAATGAAATGCGCTTTCTA
>JARRPY010000092.1:2005-10971 GCA_037382425.1 Deltaproteobacteria bacterium | reverse complement strand
GAGATGGGGTTGATCCAGAGCTGGAAGCCCCGGGCGGGCATCTTTGATTTGACGTGTTGTTTGATGGTGTCCCAGGTGGCTTTCATTTTTGGACTCCGTGAGTGTCGGATGGGAAAAGAGTCAAGCGGAAACCATTGGCGGGTTTTACTTGAGGAGGTGGAGATTGTCAAAAGGGGTTGAAGGCGATGAGCACTTATGGGGGATGGGTTTTTCGACAGAGTCTAAGGTATCTGGTTTAAAGGTAATTTGGGATTTCAGGGGCTAACCCCCCGAGAAGAGGTGGGTTTTCCTATTCTCGGTAATATGAGCATAATCGATAGGTTAGTGCTGATCACTGGTATGTGTATGGATTTATCCACAAAACCTATCTCCCGTTATCGCCCATTTCCTCTCTCTAACTCACTTTCTTACTTTTTTCGTGAGAAAATTTCGGGTCTGCTGCAAATGCTGTAACGGGCGCTTTACTTGGGCCGAGACGTCTGCTATCTCTTGATACGGGCGGTGCGATTTGAACACCGGGCGAGGTCGCCTGAGGGAAAAAGCGTGAGGCCCTTGAAAAACGCGGCCTTTTTCCCCATCTCGGTGTCTTGAAAAAGAACTTTTTAGCGTCATGTTGTGTTGGGGGTATGGATGTGCCTGAGCGATTGAGGGTCGCGGTCTTGGCGGGTGGGTGGTCGGAGGAGCGCGCGGTCTCCCTCAAAAGTGGTGAGGCTGTTTACCAATCACTTGATAGGAATAAATACGATATCTCCTGGTATGATCCGAGAGAGGACCTCGATGTCCTCATGAAAAAGCGAGGCGGGATCGACATGGCCTTTGTGCTGTTGCATGGTCAGCTGGGAGAGGACGGACGGATGCAGGGAATGCTGGATACTTTAGGCATTGCCTTCGTGGGATCGGGTGTGTTGTCGAGTGCCATGGCCTTTAATAAGCGGGTGGCAAAGGCCCTGTACAGAAGTGAGGGCATGACCGTACCGAGAGACGTGATTCTGAGACGAGGCGATGATGAACACATGGATCGAGAGGCCGAGTCGTTGGGCCTTCCCGTGGTGGTTAAACCGGTTTCGGAAGGCTCTAGTGTGGGGATCTGCATCGCGGATAGCGCGGCAGGGCTTCGAAATGGGGTGGCGCAGGCGTTTCAATTCTGCAGCGAAGTGCTTGTGGAGGAATATGTCAAGGGACGAGAGGTGACCTGCTGTGTCCTGGGAAACCGGGAACTGAAGACCCTTCCCATTATTGAGATTCGCCCCGCGGCAGCCTATGCGTTTTTTGACTACGAAGCAAAATACACGCCGGGCGCGACCGAGGAAATTTGTCCGGCACCCATTTCAGAGACCCTGGCCGAGCGGGTTCGAGAAAATGCCAAGCGGGCACATCGGGCACTCGGTTGCGAGGTGTGGAGCCGGACCGACATGATCATACGGGATGATGAGGTGATCCTTCTGGAAACAAATACCATTCCGGGAATGACACAGACCAGTCTTTTTCCGTTATCGGCACGGAGCGCGGGAATGTCCTTTTCTCAGCTTCTGGATGAATTGATTACCCTCTCTCTGGAGAAAAGATCCGGGAACTGATCGGCAAAGCGCCTGTAAAAGGGAGGATGGCTTTCGAGGGTCTCGATGTTTCACGTGAAACATCGGTTTTTGGCTTTTCAATATTTCCGGATTGTGATATCAACTCGCCAGATCAACACCCGAGACCTTTGAAAAATGCTCGATTCTGTTCAAGATCAAGAAAGGCGAAGATTTCAACCACAGGAATATACTCAATATTTCGAGGATTGAAATTTGAGCCTGACGCAGAGATTGGGCAGAAGGGGGTGTTTTTCAAAGGTCTCCACCCACCGACACTATCAATGGACAGGAGCGCCAGAAGCCCGGAGTTCCGGGTGCCCGGCCGAATACCACTATGGGTCGCATCATCTCTATTTCAAACCAGAAGGGGGGCGTGGGGAAAACCACCACGGCGGTCAACCTGGCGGCGTCCCTTGCCGCTGCGGAAAGGGCGTGTCTGCTCATCGATTGTGACCCCCAGGGAAATGCGACGACCGGCGTAGGCTTGGATCCTGCGGCGGTGACATCAGGGGTATATGATTTACTCATGGCGGACACACCGGTTGAGGAGACCATCACCCGCACGCCGATGCCCCGGCTCGATGTTATCGCATCGACCCCCGATCTCGTCGGCGCCGAAGTGGAACTGGCGGCCATGCCGGAGCGCGAGACCCGGCTCCGTAAGGCGGTCGCGCCGTTGAGGGAGATGTACGATTATATTTTTATTGATTGTCCTCCCTCCTTGGGGTTCCTGACCGTAAATGCCCTGGCTGCGGCCGAGGCCGTCCTCGTACCGCTGCAGTGTGAATATTATGCCTTGGAAGGTTTGTCGCAGTTGCTGACCACGGCAAAGGCGGTCAGGCGGGGCCTCAACCCCTCGCTCCGGCTCGCCGATATCCTGCTGACCATGTATGACAGTCGCAACAACCTCTCCCAGCAAGTGGAAAGTGAGGCCAGAACCCTTTTTAAATCGCGGGTATTCAAAACGGTCATCCCCCGCAATGTTCGCCTCAGCGAGGCCCCCAGCCATGGGAAACCGGTCCTCCTTTACGACTTACGATCCAAGGGCGCGCAGAGTTACCTGGCCCTGGCGAGAGAACTTTTAGAAAGGGGATAACCAGAAGATGGTCAAACGAAAAGCCCTCGGCAAGGGACTTTCCGCACTGATTCCGGACGCAGATACCCTCGATGGGTCCCAGGAGCAGTTTTTCCAGTGCCCTGTGGCGGCCATCGAGCCCAACCCGTATCAACCGAGGCAATCCTTTGACCCCCAGGAGCTCGAGGAGCTTGTGGCTTCGGTGAAAGCGCAGGGAATCATTACCCCGCTTTTGGTCAGCAAGACCGATACGGGATACCAATTGATTGCGGGTGAAAGACGGTGGCGCGCCGCGCAAAAAGCCGGTCTCAAACGGGTGCCGGTGGTGGTCCGGGAGGCGAGTTCCGCACAATCCCTGGAACTGGCCCTCATAGAAAACATTCATCGTCAGGATCTCAACCCCATCGAAGAGGCCTCGGCCTACGAACGGCTGCTGAAAGAGACCGGCATGACCCAGGAGGCCCTGGCCAAACGCCTCGGGAAAGATCGGTCGTCCATCACCAATCTGTTGAGGCTTTTAAAACTCCCCCAGGATATTCGCAAAGACGTCATTTCCGGCCGACTCAGCATGGGCCATGCTCGGATTCTGGCCGGGCTCAACACCCCGGGTGAACAGCGGCGGGTTCGAGACGTGATTATCCGTAAAGGACTGTCGGTGCGACAGGCAGAGGCCATGGCCGGAAGAAAGAAATCCGCCTCCGGAGGCCCAAGAAAGGCGTCTCCCGTAGACGCCTACATGGCATCATTGGCGGATACACTGAAGCGGTCCCTCGGTACGAAGGTGGAGATTTTGAGACGGGGCCGCCAGGGCCGGGTCATTATCCATTTTTATTCCGACGAAGAACTGGATCGGCTGTTGGATCGACTCGGCTGATCTTTTCGGTCTCGCCATTTCCGTTCTTTCCCCCGCACCAGCCGCTGGATGTTTTCCCGATGCTTGATACAGATGAGGAGGGCCATGACAAATGCGGAAAGGACCAAGGGGAAGGGTTTCCCCAAAAAGAGGAAAAAGAATGGCATCACCGCCCCCGCAAACATGGACCCGAGGGAGATGTAATCCCATTTGACCACGGTCAGGATAAAGACGATGAGCCCGCCCAGGCAGGAAAGCGGTGAGATGGCCAGATAAACCCCCAGGGCCGTGGCCACGCCTTTTCCGCCTCTAAATTTCATGAACAATGAGAACTGATGTCCCAAAAGGGCGCATACCCCCACCACGGCCACACCGGTTTCCCGGGCGTATCCCGCGCTCGGGTAACTCGAGAAAATAAGCAGCGGCACCAGGCCCTTGAGGACATCGAGGGCAAGGGTAACGATTCCCCATTTCATCCCCAGTTCTCTGGCCACATTGGTGGCGCCGATGTTGCCGCTTCCCCTGCGGGTGATATCGATTCGCGCCACCGTGGTGGCAATGATTTTTCCAAAAGGGATGGCCGCCACGAGGTAGGCGCACACCGCAAACAGGATCCACTGCTCGTGCATAATTTACCTGCCGTTCTTTGAGACTGAAATCAAGGCGATGAGTGCCTTGAGGCCTTTGAAAAATGTTGAATTTTGGTTCAGCTCAAGGAGGACGAGAATTTCAACCACAGGAATATATTTAATATTTCGAGGATTGAAATTTGAGTCCGACGCCGAGATTGGCCAAAAGGGGGCGTTTTTCAAAGGTCTCATCTTTTGTTTGGAAGCGGACCGGAGATGCTTTACAGCCGGCCGGCTCCTGTGGTATTTTTGATTGACCATAAAACGAGCGGGCTTCAGATGCAATAATTTTTTGGTCCGTGAAAGAGGGAGGAAAGGGGCTGTGAAAGTGATGATACTGGACGGCCAAGGAGGGGGAATCGGCTCGGCCGTCATCAAGGGCATCCGGCATTCCATGGGCGCCGATTTGGAGATCCTGGCTCTGGGCACCAATTCCATTGCCACATCAAATATGATGAAGGCCGGTGCCAACCGGGGCGGGACCGGTGAGAATGCCGTCGCCGTCACATCTGGAAAAGTGGACATTATTATCGGCCCCCTGGCCATCCTCATGGCAGATGCGATGATGGGCGAAGTGACCCCCAAGGCGGCCCTGGCGGTCAGTGCCAGCGAGGCCAGAAAGATCCTGATCCCGCTGACCCAGGAGAACGTGACCCTGGTGGGGGTTTCAGGGGAGCCGCTCCCGCATCTGGTAAACCAGGTCGTAGAAAAACTGAAGGAGATGATGTAACATGTGCGAATCGACGGCATATATCCTGAAGGATGGCAAGGAAGAACTCCTCTTCGAGGGGGTGGATTCTTTGGAAAGCCGAGACGATGAAGTGAAAATGGTGAATATTTTCGGGGAGGAGAAGACGGTCCGGGCCCGGGTGAAGCGGTTTTCTCTGGTGGATCACCGGATTATCCTGGAGCCTCATTAATTTTATCTCTACCTTAGACCCAGGAAAGGAGGGAAACGGCATGGCAACATCCTTTGCGAAAGACAAGATATCCTGGTTGGGACACGATGCTTTTTTAATCGACGCAAGCAAGAAAATCTACTTTGACCCCTATCAGATCTCGGGCGGCCCGACGGCCGATATCATCTGTATCTCACACGACCATTTCGACCACTGCTCCCCAGAGGATGTGGCCAAAATACAGGGACCGGATACGGTCATCGTCACGGAAGCCCAGGCAAAGGACAAGTTGAGTGGTGACATCCGTGTGATGAAGCCGGGAGACAGCCTGGATGTGGACGGCGTGCGGATTCAGGCGGTCAGTTCTTACAATACGAACAAGGATTTTCATCCCCGGAACAACGAATGGCTCGGGTTTATCGTAGACATCGACGGGGTCACCATCTACCACGCGGGGGATACGGACTTCATCCCCGAGATGGAACAGATAGAGGCGGACATTGCACTCCTCCCGGTCTCGGGAACCTATGTCATGACCGCGGATGAGGCCGTAAAGGCGGCGCTGGCCGTAGGGCCCAAGCTGGCCATTCCCATGCATTACGGGGCCATTGTGGGAGATGAAACCGACGCACGGAAATTTAAAGAGGCCCTCGAGGGAAAGGTCGACGTCCTGATCCTGAAAAAGACCTAAGGGAATCTCTTCTCACCGTCACGCCCTTTTTAAGGGACTGAGACGAGGGGTTTATCAAAAGGGTAGATTGATACTTCTCACAACTGTCTGTTGTCCAGCCATAGCGTGGTCAAGTATACGGCGGAGATGGTTTTGGCGTCTCGTATCTCGTTTTTGCTAATCATTTCAACCGCTTGAGACCACTTCACGGGACGAACGGCGAGCATTTCGTCGGCGTCGAGATGCTGCTGTCCCGGCTTGAGATCCTCAGCCAAAAAAAGATGAATCTGTTCGTCCGAGTAGCCGGGCACCGGGGTGATGACACCGAGGCGATGCCAGATGTTCCCGGTGAATCCGGTCTCCTCTTCCAGCTCCCGCTGCGCACAGGAAAGGGGGTCTTCTTTTCCGTTGAGGGTGCCGGCGGGGATTTCCCATATGTCGGCATCCAAGGCATAGCGGTATTGATGCACCAGGAGGACCTGTCCGGGGGTGGGCATGGCCACAATGGCGGCGGCACCCGGATGCCGAACCACATCCATATTGATGCGCACCCCAGTGGGCAGCGTGATGTCGTCCCGTACCAGATCAAATACTCGGCCGCGGTTGAGGGTTTTGCGGTGGTTTATGGTGATGGTCATCTGCTTTTTCCTCCAGGCGTATTCATGGGGTTAAAGGAAGGTCTCGCTTCATGGACGAACGCCTATGCCGGATGGGTCGGCGCTCTTTTGAGGGAACGCTGTCGTCGGTTGATGGTCTCGACAAGCGATGCAAAATCCTCCGTGCTCGTCACGGAGAGGACTTTGGATGCGTCAAACATGCCGAGATCCGCACATGCGGTGGGGCATCCCTGCACGGCAACGATCACATCCGGATCGTCCTCCTCCCAGTGGACCAGTACGGCCGTTGAGGAGAGCGCCTCTTTGAGCATTTCGACCAGTGACCCCCGGTCGTAATCGGGATTGCATCCGCCGCAATACTTGATGCCGATTCTCAGCGGCGCAGAGGGTGGGTGATTTTCATGCACTTTAGGCGTCGCTTTCCGTCCCGTGGTTTATCCCGAGCGCGGATGAGAGGGTAATCGGCCGGAGACAAAAAATCAACCGTTCTCCGACCGCATCTGTTTCATGGCCATCAAAACGGCCTCCAGCACACCGCCCCCGATGGCCAGGGCCTTATCCGAAATGGTCCAGCAGCTATCCCGACGATCCCGGGGGTCCACATCTCCGCTCTTGAGGCCCTTTTCCACCCACACGCCGTCATGAAGCAGGCCCCGCAGCATGCCGGAAATGGGGGCCAAGACGGGCAGATTCTCCACATGGGCCACGACATCCCCCTCCTCCACATGGGTGCCGATGGCCACCGCTCCCTCGAAGATGCCGGAAGCAGGGGATCTGATGACCCGCTTTTCACCGAATCCCTTTACCTCACCCGGGATGCCGGTGTTGACAATGGCGGCACCGTCCCAGATCACCCGGCCCAAGGTATGCCCGCGTTTGGTCTCCACCACGGCGTGGACATCTCGGCCGGCTGTGAAGCCGGGGCCCAGGCCCAGCACAAAGGGTGCGTCTTTTAACCGGGTGCCGGTGTTTTTCTTGGCCAAGATGGCATCGATCACCGCAAAGGGCCCGATGTCTTGAACGACGCGTGCCTCCGGATCCACCCGCACCGGGATGAGGCCGTCATCCAGCGCCGTCATCAGTTGAGCGCCGTCATCTACCCGCCGGGCGGTCAGGTCCTCCACGGTGGTTTCTCCCTCCCAAACCGCGTCGGACAGGGAAACGCTTCGTCGAACCGTCAGGGGTTGGGCGATTTCCGTCATGATGACCGGAAAACCGCTCCGCCATAATCGTGCGGCCACGCCCGTGGCCAGATCCCCTGCGCCTTTGATCACGATTCTTCTATGCTTAAACATATTGAAAGTCCCTTTTTATTTTCCAAAAGAGCAGCGAGGATAATGGCAGGTCTCGCAATTCAAGCACAACCCGCCGTGAGCCATGGCCGCCAGGTCCTTACGGGTAATCCGTTCCCCGGCCAGGACCCTGGGCAAAATGAGGTCCAGCACCGTAGCCCGGAAAAAGAGGACGCATGCCGGTAGACCCAATACCGGAACGTCGCCGAAGTGCCCATAAAGGAACATGGCACCGGGGAGTACGGGCGTGCCGTACACCACATCCTCGGCCCCGGCCTCTGAAATGGCCAGCCGCGTGATGTCGTCCGGATCCACGCTCATGCCGCCGGCCACCACAATCATCTCTGCCCCCTTTTGGAGAAATGTGCGGATTTCCGAGACAATTCGGGTCGATTGGTCGGGTGTAAAGGCGATTCTCATGATTTCGCAGTCAAATGCCGCCAGTTTCTTTCGGACGATGGGGGCAAATTTGTCTTCGATCAGCCCGGAAAACACCTCGTTGCCGGTGATGACCAGCCCGGTCTTGGGCGCGGCAAGGGGGCTGACCGAAAAGAGGCCCTTTCGCGTTTCGGCGATCTTCTCCGCACGTTTAAGGGTCGTCTCATCGATGATCAGGGGGATCGCCCGCACTCCGGGTGAGGCCCTCCACGTCCACTTTCAAGAGTCCCTTGTACGCGGCTTTCAAGTGGATTTTTCCCTCGGAGGGGTGGGGGTCAAAGGATACGCCTTTTCCGGCCAGGACCCCCGCCAGGCGTAGGGCCGCTTCATCCTCGTGAACCGCCCCCGGTTCCAGGTGGAGCGCATAGAGGTGTTCTTTTCCGATTCTTCTGAGATGAGGCAAGTCTTCTTTTCTGATGATATGGCCCTTTTTGAAGGCGGGGCCCTTGAACTGCCCGGGTCTGATTTCCGTGATATCATGGGCCAGGACCGTTCCCACGGATTGGTCGATGGGGACGGTGGTGGCCGATGATTTATATTTGTTCACCATGAAACGCTTCCTTGTGAAGTGGTGTTGTGCCTTCAAACCCCATGAAGGGCGCGAAGTTTCAATATCCCATACACCCGATCCCCCTCTGAAAGTGAAAGGGATTGGGCCTGTTCCTCTGTGATCTGTGCGTGCAGCTGTTGATCCGATACCAGCACGTCCATGTGCGCCATGCCGCCCGTATGCCGGATTTCCTTGATCCGGCCTTGAAAGCGATTCACTTGGGGGCCGGGCGGCGGGTACGGGGAGATATAGACATCCCTGGGGTGAATCATGATCCGGCTGAAGGATGTTCCCCCGTCTTCAGGGACAAAGAGGCGTTGATTGGCCCATTGAACATGGACCAATCCGTTTCCCAGTCGCTCCTGG
>JARRPY010000092.1:0-1967 GCA_037382425.1 Deltaproteobacteria bacterium | reverse complement strand
GGTTTTTCCAGGAAATCGGAGGTAGAAGTGCTGCCCTGGAACATAATCTTTTCAATGTCGCCCACCTGTTCCAGTCGGCCGTCAACGATGACGCCCATCCGATCCCCCAGCTCCCGGGCCTCATCCAGATTATGGGTGACGAATATCATGGTGGTCTTGAGGTGGGCGTGAATCCGCTTGAGTTCGACCCGGAGATACCGCGCGGTTCGAAAATCGAGACTGCTGAACGGTTCGTCCAACAGGAGGACTTTTGGTGAGGAGGCGAGGGCCCTGGCCAGGGCGACCCGCTGCTTTTCCCCGCCACTCAGTTGATCCGGCAACCGGTCGCCTAACCCCTTCAGGCGAAAGAGGTCGATCATGTGGGACACGCGACGGTCCCTTTCGGCTTTGCTCATGGGCTTGCGTCTGAGGGCCGTCTCTATGTTCCGTTTGACGGACATGTGCGGAAAGAGGAGAAGGTCCTGAAACAGATAACCGAGCCGGCGCTTATAGGGGGGGAGACGGTCTACGCGGATGCCGTCTATGAGGATGTGCCCGTCATGGGGTATGAGCCCCGCGAGGGCATTGAGCAGCGTGGTCTTTCCCGCCCCGGAGGGCCCCACCAATACAAAGAGTTCCTGGTCCCGGACATGCAGTGAAAGGCGCTTAAGAAGACCGCAGTGAATGTTTTCGAGCATGATGTCAGACATGACCGCCCCCCATGGAGGAAATCTCCGTCCGGTGCGATCGTCCAATCCATCGGAGGAGCAGCAGAAACACGAAGCCCGTGGCCACAAGGACCCAGGCGCAAGACAGGGCGGTGCCCAATTCTCCGCTCGAGATGTTCAGGTAAACGGCCGTGGGAAGGGTTTCGGTCTTGAATCGGATGGCCCCGGCCACCATGAGGGTGGCCCCGAATTCTCCCACGGCCCGGGTCCACCCCAAAACGATGCCGGCCAAAATCCCCTGCCGGACCAATGGGAGGGTGATCTGAAAAAAGACCTGCAACGGCCGCAAACCGAGGGTGGCCGCGGCCCACTCATACCGGTGTCCCACGTGTTCAAAGGATGCTTTGCTGCTCCTGATGACGATGGGGCATGCGACAAACGTCTGAGCCAGCACCGCGCCCCATGGCGTAAAAAGGATATGGATTCCCCATTCTCCCAATACCTTCCCCAGCATGGTCTGTCCGAACAAAAAGAGGAGACCCACACCGGCGATGAGCGGGGTAATCACCAGGGGAAGTTCCAAAAGGATATCGAATATGGCTTTTCCGGGAAAGGACAGGCGTGCCAGGACATAGCCCGTGGGCACCCCCAGGACCATGGCGAGGGCAATTGAGAAGAGAGACGTCATCAGGCTGAGACGGAGCGCGAAACGGGTCTCTTGCGACCCCAATGCCGTCATGATTTCATTGGGGGATAGACGACAAAAGAGGGCCGCCAGTACCCCAACTGTGAACAGCAGGCACGCCGCACGCGGAATGAAGAAGAGCCGATTCATGGGGCGCCTTCCGGGCAGGTTCCCGCGGCCAGCGGCAGGACACCGAAAAGTTCGAATGCGGCAACGCCTCGGGATGATGCGACGAAATCGCGAAATCGGGCGGCCGTGTCCGGGTGTTTGCTGCGGTTGAGCACGGCGACGGCAATGATTTCGGGCCGAACGCAGCCGGGCGGTATGTCGACGATTTTTATCCGATCTTTAAACTGAAAAGCGTCCGCCCGACCGATAATGGCGGCGTCCACATCCCCTTGAGCCACATAAAGGGCCAGTTGTTTCACCGTGGCCCCGTAGACCACCACGTTTTTTAAAATCGCGGCCTTCAAGGGGGAGCAAGATACGATTTTCCGGGCCACACGCCCGAAGGCCATGGCCTTGGGGTCCCCGAGCCCCAGACGAATACCGGGAAGGGCCAGGTCGTCGAATGAACGAATCCGGTCCGCCTTATGAATATGCACACCGATGACCGGCGTGTGAGCCGTCACACA
>JARRPY010000091.1:0-12079 GCA_037382425.1 Deltaproteobacteria bacterium | reverse complement strand
GCAGCGGGGAATGCGCTCGCTGAGCCTTTTCAAAGATATATGGAAATTTCGTGTATAAACCGATGATACGGATGAGGCCACGATCATTTAGACATCGTCAACTACCAAGAGAAGGCTCAACTGCGGATTTTCCAAGCCTTATCTCTAAATGTTAACGGCTTCCTTTTTAAAAACATTAGAAACTCACTCGTAAAGGGTATATATGCAGTCCTCCCCTGAGCGTACCCTTTTCACATCCTGGCTCAGGCGAATCGTCTATCATCCCGTTTATGTTTTCTTTTTCATCACCCTCATTACCCTCCTTTTTGCAGTCCGTATCCCTTCCCTGAAACTGGCAACCCGCATCTACGATCTCACCATTCAAGACCTGCCCGAGACCCAGATCTACAACCAATTTAGGAAAGTATTCGTTTGCGAAGAAATCATAATGGTTGTTGCCAGAACAGACGGGGCCTTCAAACCCACCACCTTCAGCAAAATTGAAGAACTCGCCGTTGAGCTTTCAAAGATAGGCGGGATCAAACAAGTCATCAGCCTTCCCGGCATCAAGAAGTCCATGGATATTACAGGCAAATGGAACCTTGCGGACTTCGAGCAGGTGGTTGGATGTGTTAGTCTGTTTCAAAAAAACCTCATATCCTCTGACAAGCAGACCACGGCGATTACGCTGGTATTGGAAGATGTTGAGGACAAGGGCAAGGTCACAGAGAGCGTCCAGAAACTGATTGACGCGTACCAAGAGGGGCTCTCCCTCTATCAGGTGGGCATGCCGACCGTCTCATCGGCCTTGGCTCAATTTACAGAACAGGATTTTATCACTCTCCCCATCGTAACCTTTTTGTTGATCGCTTTGATTCTCCTTCTTTTCTATCGGAACCTGCGAGGGGTCCTGATTCCTATAGGAACAGTCCTGATTGCTTTGATCTGGACGTTCGGTTTATTAGCTTGGACCGGGACACCTCTATCCATTTTAATCATGATCGTCCCTGTCTTTTTGATCGCCGTGGGGACTGCCTATTGCATGTATATCTTTCCCCAATACTATGCCTCGCTCAAGCAAAGCGCTATTCCCCGAGAGGCAGCGGTCACCTGTTTTAGCCGTCTGGGATTTCCCACCGTGCTCGTCGTCCTTACCACCATCATCGGCTTGGGCTCCCTTCTGGTCAACCGGATGGTCGGAGTTCGTGAATTCGCAGTGTTCTCATGCATTGGCATTTTCTTTTTGCTTATTCTTCTCCTAACGTTCCTCCCAGCGGTGATGGGCCTTCTCCCGGCAACTCCGTCGTCTTTGTCCGAAGCTGCAACGAACCGAGTAGGAGATCAAATACTATCAGGCATTATCCGCCTCAACCTCCTTCACCAAAAGATCACCCTCCCGTTGATAGCGATCATTGCGATCATCGGCGTTATCGGATTGACCCGCATTCAGGTGGAAACGAACCCCATTGAATTCTTTAAGAAGGATAGCCCTGTTGCCCGGAATTTCCGTGATATCTACAAGGACATGTCCGGCACTTTTCCCTTGAGCGTCGTCATTCACGGCCACGAAGAGGGATATTTTGAAAACCCGGCCAATCTCCAAAAAATCGAGCAGATCCAGGAATTCCTCAAGTCCCTGCCGGGCGTGGACAAGACCATTTCGTTCGTAGATTATCTCAAACTTATCAATTTTGCATCGAATCAATATAATCCAGAATTTTACGCCCTTCCCACTGCCCTGTTTGAGATACGCAACCTGGTGAACAACTTTAAAACACTCTTGGGCCAGGATATGCTTGTTCGGTTTGTGTCTCCCGAATTCTCCACAACACACATTATGTTAAGAACCCACATCTCTAGTTCCGCGGAGTTTTTGTCTATCGAGGCTCGCATCCGTGACCACCTCCGTAACTACCTCAAGGGGGGTGAGTCGTTTCAGGTCACCGGATTCGGCATTGTTATCTCTCACAGCAGCCGATTGATTTCCGAGGGACAGATCAAGAGCCTGGGACTGACCCTGGTCATTGTTTTTGTCATCATGGTTCTATTATTTATGTCTTACAAAGTTGGCATCGTTGCCCTGGTATCGAACTGCTTTCCTATTATCGTCAGCTTTGGCATGATGGGCTGGTTTAGAATCCCTCTGTCAATGGCCACCAGTCTAATTGCCAGTGTTGCCATTGGACTTACTGTCGACGATATCATTCATTACCTGGTAAATTATAATAGAGTGTTCAGGATTGATCTCGATAAGACGACCTCCCTGGATAAGACCATTCACCTGGTGGGAAAGCCAATCATCGCTACGACCCTGACCATCAGCATCGGTTTTTCCGTGCTCATGTTTTCCAGCTTCAAGCCTACCGCGGTATTCGGATTGTTGATGATGATCACCATGATTTCGGCCTTGGTGGCGGACCTCATCCTCCTCCCATCTCTCATGCTCCATACGGAACTGGTAACCCTCTGGGACCTCTTAAAATTCAAATTCGGTAAGAATCCCCAGAAGAATATCCCGCTTTTCAATGGCATGTCTCGACACCAGATTCAGCATGTCCTTATGGCGGGCAGCATGAATACCTATAAAAAAGGCAGTGTCATCTTTAAAAAGGGAGAATGTAGCGACGTCATGTATGTCATTGTTTCAGGCGAACTGCAAATCATGGATTCCCCTTACTCGATATCGCGGTACAATCGCTCGGTGCCTAGCCAAGTAATTGCCACGCTCAAGACAGGCGACACAGTTGGAGAAATGGGCTTGATACGCTCCTGCGAGCGATCTGCCACAGTGGTGGCTTCACAACCTACGGAACTCCTTCAAATCAATGGAAGAATGATAAAACGGCTTCAACTGCTTTATTGGCGAACCGCGCACCGTTTCTTTCTCAATTTGATGAAAGAGCTGTCTAACCGCCTTGAAAACGCCACACACTCGTTTTTGAGCCAGACTGTGACAGACAGTGTAACCGGTTTTCACAACAGGGATTTTTTCATTAATGTCCTGAATGGCGAACTGTCACTGAGCAAATCCGTGATAGATAAGGAACCCTTGTCCCTGCTCTTAGTCAGCTTAGAGGACTTGCCGAGTATTGCAATCCGAGAAGGGCATGATACGGCCGAGGGCGTTCTCAAGATGGCTGGAAAGGTTTTGGAGGCCAATATGGAGGAAAAAGACCACCTGTGCCGCTTTGATTATAATCAGTTTGCCTGCATCCTGCCGGAAACGTCTCCGAAAGCTGGCCTTAGGCTTTGCGAAGAGATTCGAGCCCAAATAGAAAGCCACGCATACCCAAACGGTAACGGTGGCATCCATATTCAGGTCAATACCTGCGTCGTCTCTACAAACCATGACGGGAAAGATACTGTGGACTCATTGATTGATGCTGCCTACCGATCTCTTGCCCAAAACAGAGGATCATAAGACATTTTGATAACCCTGGTGAGCGACAGGTTGGTATAGCCACGGTATCTTGTTAGCTCTTATCTGAAAACTGACCCCTAATGATTTTCAAGAACCCCAAGATCTTGTGGTCGTCCCCACGACACGGTTTTTGCTTCATGATGCTGTGTTAGCCTATATACCCCCTAAATCGCCGGTTTCTCAATACTACATTTGCCAATCGTGCAAGAACATTTAGCGTAAATGAGAATATTATTATGTGGGCGTATGGACTGGTACCTATTATTATGTGGGCGTATGGACTGGTACCATCTCTTGAGCCAAGCCTTGCAGATGGGGCCGGATGTCATAGGTGAGGGTTGCAGGACGCCGGAGCCAAGGGAAAAGATTTTTTACTCCATAAAGACTGAGAAAGGAAGAGAACTCTATACGATTCGCCTCAGTAAAAAGCACCGTGCTGATGTGTCTCGCCAGAATGATTTTATGACCTTCGTTTTAATCCATCCGGAGCGTGATTCCGGACACAAAACCAGTTGATCCGATATCAGAAGTGTTCAAAATGCGGTCTTGAAACGACATGTGGAAAGTTGAAAATGCCGGGGTGATATCGAGAGTTAGAGGAGCGGATGCCGTACGTTGAGGAACCGAAACTTTAAAAAATCCCGGTCCATTACTGCGTATGGGCCCCATGATCCGCCAGATCGATTCGAGCGCTCATGGCTTTTGAGATCCACTGTGGCCGTTTTTCCGATGGCGGGGGCGAGGGCATTTCCCCGAGAACTCGTGCCAGCGGGTCAGATATCAAGCGGCCAAGGGGCTTCCCTTCTTTTTGCTGGATTGTCTTGAGCTCCTTCAAAATGGGCTCATCTATATCCACGGTGGTTCGCATGATGATTTGATTTCAGATGGCAGTGCATCAGGTGTCAAGCGATTTTCAAAATCCTGCAAATGCCGGGTCACCACATCCCCTCTTTCGTCGGTGAGGCGGTTACGAGGATTGCATAGAACCATCGGATATCCCTTTGATTTGTGTCACCTATACTTTCAATTTGCTTTGAGAAGGTCCTCACCAGGTGCAGGGCCTTTTTGGATATGGCATCATGGTGGAATAGATGTCTTGAGGGGAAAATGGTATGCTATGGGGTCGAAATCCCGATCATCATGGAGTAATGTTAATCCTCCAATAATACAGAAAGTCGCGATTATTATATCAATTGTTTTTCGTACGGTAACGCCGGCTTTTCGGAGACGTCGGTAATTTCGGGCACTTTGTAGGGCCACATTGTACCCGCCTATTTGGCGAAATGGAAGCGCACTAAGGAGGGTCTTGGCTGTTTCGTAATCCTTATCAAATCTAAAACCCTGAAGCACTTCTGTGAGGATTAAGTCCCCTATGACGACAGGAACATTCGAGAGGTAATCGTCAAGCAAATCTGTCTGCCACGTGTGAATGCCGTTGAAATAGTCGATCCATACGGATGAATCGACCAAAATCACTGATCCAACCTCATTTTATTGAGGTCACCATCCCATTTCAGTTTTCCACGCAGGCTTTTGACTTTTTCTTGTTTCTTGATTTGAACCAATAACTTAAGTCCAGTCTCAACAACCGCTTTTTTGGTTTTTAGTTGGCTGAGAGTCATGGCTTCATTCATGAGATCGTCATCTATCACGATATTGGTTCGCATGGCCGCCTCTCCTGTCATTGATGTGTATAATAAGCACAATACATACACATCTCGCCAGTGTCAAGATCCGAACGGCCTTTTGCATTGGACAGACTACCTCGCCTGTACCCTTGTGATCCTTATTCCTCTTCATCCCCGAGTTCTGCTGCGATTTTTCGGAATTCATCCGTACGGTCAAAAAGGCTTCCACTACATCCGGGTCAAAATGGAGCGATAGCACGCGGTGTATCTGCTAAGCCCTTGACACACAAGGCAAAATCCCCTACGCTTCGACCTTAAGAAGACGAGTTGTTATCACTTCTCATTATCACCTCACCGACCCGGTGATCGGGACATCATTAAGGCGACAGCCTTTTTGAGGGGTCGGCCTGTCAGGGAAAACGGGAAAAGATGGAAGGCATATGGTCTGAACAGGTTACCGGAATTGCATTTCCCTGGGCAGTTGCACTTGTAACAGCGCTTTTGCTCGTTCGATACAACCGCGAAAACCTAAACCCGTTGGAGTGGAGCCGGGTCGACCGCTGTCTCTTGATCGTCGGCCTTTTTTCTTTTGTGGGCGGTGCCAGCAACCTGCTAATGGGCGCTATTGCTACCTTCTATTTTGAACGCCTTAGCTGGATCAACTGGAATTTTGCGCAGACCTTTTATCACTTCAATCGAATCATGGGGATTCCCTGGCTGTGCTTTATGCTGTTCGGTTTGTGGTTGCGCAGGCGGAATCCCGACAGCCGACCTTTCGCTCATCTCATTATTCAGTATAACGCCATCAGCGTATCCATTATCGCCTATATTTTCGGATCCGTTACGCACCCGGGCCCTTTTTGTTTGGCCATGGCTTTGGGAACGCTCAATTTTCTACTTTTCGAGATGAAACTGGCCCTGCCGTGGCTGGTCACCTTTACGGTTTTAACCATTGCATCGTCTATTCTTACTTGGATGGGCTGGATTCCCTACGCCCCCATGTTCGCAAATGCTGCATTTGCCGGCGGAAAGATTGATCCCCTTTATTTTGTTGGGACATTGCTCCTGGTGTTAGTGGTTTTTTTGCTGATGCTGATTCTCGTGGCCTATATTTTCGCGCGGTGGCGCGATCGTGAGGCCAAAGTCGCTGAAATGACCGCGCTACTGAAAAAAATGTTCGGCCGTTATCTCTCTACTGAAGTGATGAACAGCATCATTGAAAACCCTCTCGCCTTGGAAATGGGAGGCGAACGCCGAAGCGTGACCATTATGATGACGGATCTGCGCGGGTTCACGGCGTTGTCGGAGCGTCTGGAGCCGGAACGGGTGGTTCAGATGCTCAACGCCTATTTTGAGGTGATGGTGGAAGAGGTCCTCAAATACAATGGAACCATCAACGAAATCATCGGGGATGCGCTGCTCGTTATCTTTGGCGCCCCGCAAAAGATGCCGGATCGAGCGGAGCGGGCCATCGCGTGCGCTATTGCCATGCAGAATGCCATGAGACAAGTGAACGAAGAAAACCGTCAACTTGGACTTCCGGAACTTGAAATGGGTATTGGGTTAAACGAAGCGGAGGTGATCGTCGGAAATATCGGGTCGAGCAAACGCAGCAAATACGCCGTGGTGGGGAGCGGTGTTAATATGACCAGCCGTATCGAATCATACACGGTGGGCGGGCAGATTCTTATTTCAGAGTCCGTGTTAAAGGAAGCAGGGGATATCCTGCGTATTGACGCGCAGCGCGACGTTCTTCCTAAAGGGGCTGAATCGCCTATTAAGATCTACGAAGTGGGCGGTGTCGCCGGCCGGTATCATATGGCTTTGAGAGAAAAAGAACCTCAAAAGGTTGTTCTTTCGCGTCACATCCCTTTGCGGTATTTTATTCTTGAAGGGAAGCACGTGGGGAAGAAGGCCTTAGAGGGTCGTATCATCCGGCTTTCAAAAAAGAGCGCCGAAATACTCCTTGAGGAGACGGTGGAACTTCTGAATAATCTGAAAATGAATCTTATGGCGGTGGATCAGGAGCTTGCCAGCAGGGATTTTTACGGTAAGGTTGTGGAGCAATTGAAGCGCACCCCACATTCACATACGGTCCGGTTCACGGCGCTGCCCCCCGAAGTTCGGTCCTATTTTCAGGCCCACCGGCAATATGCCAATGAAAAATCTTCCACTTCCCCTCCTTCCGGTTGAGCTGGTCGGACGTCAACGACCGGTGAACCGAGGCGCTCGCTTTTCCTTGAACGCCTGCTTCGCCTCCTTCAGATCATGGCTCTTGAGGGAGTTGATGAAGAGTTCTTGAAGCGTCTCCTCTTTTTCCGTTGGCAGGGAAACGGACTCGGCCAGAGTATAGAGGGCCTGCTTGGTCCCTTTCAGGGCGAGTGGCGCGTGGCCGGCCATGGTTTCGGCCAGATCCGAGGTATAAGATGTCACTTGCCGGGCCTCCACCACCTCGTGAATCAGGCCCCTCCGCAAACAGTTCCGGCTGTCATAGGTCCGGGCCGTGAGGAAGATTTCTAAAGCGGTCCGGAATCCAAGGACCCTCATGAAACGGCGGAACCCCGGATACGGATAGACCATGCCCAGCTTTACCGGCGGCATGCCCATCTTCACGTGATCCGCAGCAATGCGGAGATCACACGTGATGGCCAGTTCACACCCACCGCCGAAGGCATGACCGTTGAGCATGGCAATGGTGGGATAGGGGAAGGCTTCGAGGGTCTGGAGTGCTTCTTCCAACGGCGAGGCGATTCGGCCCTCTTGCTCGGCCGGGGCGGGTTCCCCTTCGGGCAGCAATGAAATATCATATCCCGCGGAAAAGACCTTCTCGCCCTGGCCCCGGATGATCAGTACCCTTGCTGTTTCTTCTTCAATCAGCCTTCTGATGACTTGCGACATAGCCGAGAGAACCTGCGGGGTGAGGACGTTTTTTTGCTCCGGCCGGCAGATGGTCACTGTCGCGACGGGGCCTTTCTGGGTTAGGGTGATGTCTTGCTGATCCAAGATTTTTTCCTCTTTATGTGGTATATGTGGTTATAGCCGTCATCGCGTATACCATCAAAGGCCGGGGTTGACAAGGGGTGTCTCCCGGACACAACATGGTCTTTTTTGTGCGCGAGAACGTGAAAGGAGAACCCAATGGAATACTATACCGATGTGGTAACCAAGGTGGATGGCCTTTACGCGGTAATCCCCTTGACCAATTTCAGGAATACCCCGGGGGTCATGTTTGACTTCGTGCCTGAGGGCCTGGTTTCCCGGATCAGTTCCATCGACCGGGTGATTCACGCGAACAAGGCGATTTCCCCCGGACCTGTCGGAGGAGTGGATCGGCCCTGGTACATGCACCCGCATCAGGATGACAACCTCGTTGTCATGCATGGAAAACGGCATGTGGAACTGTATACGCCCGGGCATGGTCGCATCGAGGCCTTTGTGGTGACGCCCCAAACCATCGAACGGGAAGGGGCGGTGCTGTATCAGGGCGGGGCCATGCTGGTGTGGCCGAGGAATGTGTTTCACCGAATTCAAAGCGGGGAGGAGGGCTCCGCATCCATGAATTTCGCCGTTCACTATGAGGGGTTCAGCATCCGGACCAATTTCAATATCTACGGCCTGGATGTGGATACGGGCAAGTTTGAGGTGGTGCGCTATGGCCACGAGGACCAGAAGTGAGTTGATTTAGAAGATCCGTCTGGCTCTGGCGATGGGGTAGCGGCGGCCATAGCCGAAGGCCCGGCTACTCAGTTTTAGAACCGGGGGTGCCTGGGCGCGTTTATATTCATTGACGACCAGCCGTGTGAGCACGTCCTCCACCAGTGCGGGGTCGAGACCCCGGGCCACGATCGCGTCAAACCCGAGTTTTTCGTCTACGGCGGCTTCCAGCACCTGGTCCAGTTGGTCATACGGGGGCAGGGTATCCTGATCCATCTGGTTCGGCTTGAGCTCGGCCGAAGGGGGCCGGGCGAGGATGGATTCAGGAATCAGTATGCGGTCTGTGTTGATGTGATGCGCGAGTCGGTAACAGGTGGTCTTTGGGAGATCACCGATGACAGCCAAGGCACCGGCCATGTCACCATATAGGGTGCAGTAGCCCACAGCCAGTTCTGACTTATTGCCCGTGGCGAGGAGGAGCGCCCCGAATTTGTTGGAGATGGCCATGAGGATGTTCCCCCGAATGCGTGCCTGGATATTCTCTTCGGTTTCATCCGGCTCGGCATCCTTGAAAAGGGGGGCCAGCGTCTGCTCATATCCCCCCATGATCGGTTCAATGGGGATCTCTTCAAAGCGAATGCCCAGATTCTCAGCGAGTTCACTGGCATCGGTCCTGCTTTTATCTGAGGTGTATGGGGAGGGCATGCTCACGCCCATCACGTTTTCAGGGCCCAGTGCCTGGGTGGCCAGGCAGGCGACCAGTGCGGAATCGATTCCCCCGCTCAGCCCGACCAAGGCCTTTTTGAACCCGCACTTTTGGACATAGTCCCGAGTGCCCATCACCAGTGCTTTTCGTATGGATTCGACTTCGGGCGGCCAGGGATCCGCCACTTCCGTGTAAAGGTCTTCGGTATCCCAGACCATGAGATGCGGCTCGAACGCCTTGCCCATTCGGATCAACCGGCCTTTTGGATCCACGACCATGCTGGCGCCGTCAAAAAGGAGGTCGTCGTTTCCGCCCACCTGATTGCAGTAGACGGCTGAAAATCCATATTTAGTGGTCAGTTGTCTCAGCATGTCGAGTCTGAGGCGGCTCTTGTTTACGCTATAAGGCGATGCCGAGATGTTGATCAAACAATCGATCCCCACTCGGCTCAGGTCGGCCACAGGGTCCACTGTGTAGTGTGGTACGCCCAACGCGTCATTTTCAGCCCAGATGTCCTCACAAATGGTGATGCCCAAACGGACACCGTCCAGGGCAAAGACCAGACTCTCCGGAGCGGGTTCGAAATAGCGGGTTTCGTCAAAAACATCGTAGCTGGCAGGAGCCGCTTACCCCCCGTAGCGGCCACGGCGCCCGCATCCAGAAACGCCACACTGTTCATTAAGGGTTTTCCCACCCGCACAGGATTTTTCGCCACGAAGCCGCACAGGATGGAAATGCGAGCGGTATGGGATGCCACTTTGTTGAGTTGCACCCGGTTTTCCTCAATAAAGGCGGAATTTTCGAGAAGATCCTTGGGTGGGTAGCCGGAGAGGGCCATTTCAGGAAAAACGGCGAGTGCACATCCCGCTTGTTCAGCCTGCTGGGCCGCATTCAGTATCAATGCCGTGTTATGGCTGAAATCCGCGATAATGGGGTTGATCTGGCAAATGGCAATTTTCATACGAAATCCCAAAAAAGACGGGCCTCCTGCGGAGGTGTGGAGGCACACGGCGTTTTATTTTGCTCGAAATAGGGTTGCCGGCAGCGGAGCTCAGGTGCTTTCAAAAACCATGTGTCGCATTTTTATAAAAGGGAGTGTGAATTATCGTCAAGCAAAATGTGAGATGCCCACGCCTTAAAGATAAGAAGGTCTTCCGTACCGGATGCCCCTATTGACGATATGTCTGAGTTAAGCTAATATAACCGTTTACTTCTGAAAGGAGGCGCCCCGCGAGACAACTGCGGGTCTTGAGAGGATCTTTTTGGGGTGGAGGTGATCACATGGATGCGCTGATGTCTGCGGATTTGAGCGTTCCCGCATATCAGTTGGCCATTCTCGTTATCGTTGTCGTTTTCTCACTCTTGCTGGCCAAGCCTAAGCTGGGACTGATCGTGACATTTCTGTTCGTCATGTACTGGGGGTACTGGACCAACCTGAAAACCATGGCGGGATCACCCATCCAGTTGGACACATTCACACTAAGTTATTTCGGATTCGGTGTGGTCATTACCTTGATTGCCTTGCTGGGCTTTTTTCATCGTCCGGCCTAAAAAAAGACCGGTATCGATTCTGTACGGGAGTGTGTCTATAAGCAGTCGCGACATATATCAAGATTGATGCGTCGTTGGACTCATTTTTATCGAGGCACAGGCGCACGGAGGCGCACGGAGGTGTACAAAGACATGAAAGAACAAGACACGTTTTTCAAGATTGTGGGGAGCGGACTCAGGATACTGGCCGGCGGGATTCACGCGGTTGCAGAGAGGATCGAGGCACTGGCAACTGAGCAGAGGGGACGCGAGGATATCGAGGATAGGGGATTCGGGTCCTGGCCTGCTCAGGAAGCGACCGAATCCGCCCACAGCACGAAGATCCGGGTAACCCCTGAACCAGCGGAAAAACCGCCCCCAACAAACGCCCCGGATACCATTATGGTGGTATTTGAAGAGAGTGAGGGGCCTGTGGATATTGACCGGTTGGCGGCAGAAACCGGGCTTGAGCGGAGAAAAATCCACAACACGTTGTATCGATTGAAAAAACAAGGAAAGATCCGGAACGTGGCAAAGGGTGTGTACACCAAATGCTGATGGATGATTCACTGAACCTCTCATTTCTCCATCTGATTTCCTCGCCATTCAACCCTTGCGGGACCGTTAAAAAATGCTCAATTTTGTTCGAGATCAAGAAAGGCGAAAATTTCAACCACAGGAATATACTCAATGTTTCGAGGATTGAAAGTTGAGCCTGACGCAGAGATTGAGCAAAAGGGGGTGTTTTTCAAAGGTCTCGCCTGCCTTTTAATGGGAAGCTGATTAATCGTGGACACCTTTCTTTCCCAAAAACAGCGATTGGTGCGACTATCGGTGCGGTCCTTTTGTACCAGGGAGGTCGAACCCATTGCCGGCCGAATTGATCAAGAGGCGCGGTTTCCGTGGGAAGTGGTAGAAAAGATGGGTAAACTGGGATATTTCGGCATCCAGGTTCCCTCATCTCTGGGCGGATCGGGTCTCGATACCCTCAGTTATGCGGTCATCATTGAGGAGATATCCCGGGCCTGTGCGAGCCTGGGGCTGTGCATATCGGTTCACAACAGTGTGGTGCTCTATCCCCTTATGGCGTTTGGATCCGAGTCTCAGCTACGGAAATGGGTGCCCCCGCTGGCCCGGGGAGAAAAAATTGGCGCTTTTTGT
>JARRPY010000090.1:0-8463 GCA_037382425.1 Deltaproteobacteria bacterium | reverse complement strand
TCGGCTGTTTGGTGCCCAGGGGGCGTGGCGTGGACCGTAAACTCATGTTGATGGCGGTGTTTTTAAAAGAGATCTTCACGCCCTCACTTCTGTTTTCCTAATCTCTCTTCAAGAGCTTTCTAAGCTGACTCAAACTGCGGGTATTGAGGACATCTTCTGCCTCCAGCCACCCCCTTCGGGCCTGGTCCACCCCGAAGCGGATAAAACCCAAGTCTCCGACACTGTGTGCATCCGTGGAGATCGCCACTTTGACGTTCATTTCCTTGGCCATCTTACAGTACTGATCGGACAGATCCAGCCGGTCGGGATGGGCATTGAGTTCCAGACAACACCCGCGTTCGCTCGCCGCTTTCATTATGCGTCCCAAATCGATTTCATAGGCGTCCCGTTCATTGATCAGGCGGCCCGTCGGATGCGCAAGGATGTTGAAGTGCGGGTTGTCCATGGCCCGGATAATGCGATCCGTCTGCTTCTGTTTGGACAAATTGCGGTGATAGTGTACGGAACAGACGGTCAGGTCGAGCGCTTCCAGGATGTCATCGGGCAGATCCAGGGAGCCGTCCTTCAAGATGTCCACTTCAATGCCCTTTAAAAGGATAATGCCCTCAAGCTTTTCATTGAGCTTATCGATTCTTTTTAAATGTTTCCTCAGCCCCTTGGCGTCCAATCCCCCGGCCACGGTCACCTTTTTCGAATGCTCGGTAATCGCCAGATACTCATATCCCTTATCCTTTGCCGCCTGGGCCATATCCTCTATGCTGTAATGCCCGTCGGTGGCCTTGGTATGGCTGTGCAGATCCCCTCGCAGGTCTTTTACTCGCACCAGTTTGGGCAGTTTGCCTTTTTGAGCGGCCGCCACCTCTCCCCGATCTTCCCGAAGTTCCGGTTCAATATACGGCAGTCCGACCCGTTCATAGACCTCCTCCTCACTTTTGCCCGCAATCCGTTCATCCCCTTTGAAGACCCCGTATTCGTTGATCTTATACCCCTTGCCCACGCCGAGCTTCCTCACGGCGATATTGTGGGCTTTCGAACCGGTGAAATAATGGAGGGCCGCACCGTAACTGACCTGGGGTACCAGGCGCAGATCCACCTGGAGCCCGGAGCGCAGAATGACGGTGGAACGGGTCTTGCCCTTGGAGACGACCTTTTGAACATCCTCATAGTTAACGAACCGCTCCATCACGTCCGCATCCTTCTTGGCGGTCACCAGAATATCCAGGTCTCCCACGGTTTCCTTGCGTCTTCTGAAGCTGCCGGCCACCACGATATTTTTGATCCCCTTCGACTTTTTCAGATAAGAGACAAGGGGTTCCGCCCGCTGCTCGGCATCCACCAGTTTGATGCGGTTTTCCCGGCCGTCTTTTTGTTGTAAACCTTCCAGGATTTTCTGCTCGGTCTTTTTTCCAAACCCCTCCAGATTGCTGATTTTTCCTTCCTCGGCGGCCGCTCTCAATTCGTCGAGGTTTTCTATGCCCAATTCCCGGTTGAGGGCCTTGATGCGTTTGGGCCCCAGGCCGTCGAGCGTCATCAGCTTGTTCAATTCGGACGGTGTCTTCTTCTCAATCTCTTCAAGCTGGGAGAGGGTGCCCGTTTCAACGATCTCCTTGATCTTCCCCGCCAGATCTTCACCGATGCCGGCAAGTTGGGTCAAATCCTTTCCCTCGCCGATCATCTCGGACACATTGCGCGGAAGGCTGGAAACGGTACGTGCGGCATTTCGATATGCCCGAACCCTGAAGGCGTTGGCGCCTTCGATATCCAGTAGATCGGCCACCTTATTAAAAATGTCTTTTACATCCGAATTTTGAACAGGCATTGTTCTCCTTATGTTGTGAATTCAGGAACGCGGCATCTTCTCATAACGATTTATGTGCCGACTTATGAATTTTATCACAGAGTCGTCTTGGACCAAATGGGGTGGATCATGTATTGTGCATACCATATGAACTCCATCATCGAAATCGGCAATCTCACTACTTTGAGCGGCTCCCCGTACGATATCCTCAATAATTCTTACGGGTTCGTTTGCAAATAAATACAGGATCAACCGTATCGACCATAGCCCATGTCGTCTTTATTTTAGATGTAAATGCAAAATCAATATTTGAGAAAGGCACCCATAAAGTGAGAAAGGAGAAGAAAGGAGAAGATAATGTCACTTTTTCTGGTACAGCACGGGAAAAACCTCCCCAAGGATGTGGATCCTGAAAAGGGTCTTTCGGATGAAGGGAAAAACGATGTGGAGCGCATCGCGTCTGCAGCACAAGCGTACGGCGTGCGGGTGGCGGCCATCAAGCACAGCAATAAAAAACGGGCGCGGCAAACGGCCGAGATCTTCGCCCGCATGCTCACCCCACCGGGCGGCGTTCAAGAGATGATGGGATTGGGCGCCTTGGATGACGTCACCAAGATGGCGCTGTCCGGGGATGAAGACCTCATGTTGGTGGGCCATCTCCCCTTCATGGAAAAGCTCACGTCATACCTGGTGACCGGATCTGCCGACCGGTCCCCGGTGCTCAAGTTTCAAAATGGGGGCATTGTCCGTCTGGATCGGGATGCGGATGCGGAGGCCTGGTTCATTAAATGGACCCTCTTTCCCCATACGGACTGAACCGCTCGATGATGAGGCGGCCGCATGACAGATGTCAAAATCGGCACATGCGGATGTCGGGGGTATGGCCCCGGGCGAAACCGGAAAGACACGGGCTGAATCACCGGCCCATCAGCGTAATGACTTCGTTCTCCTCCAGATCGTGCCACTGCTGATAGGCATTGGCCACGGCAAAGAACCGAGTGGTGCGAATATTGGCGCAGTAGACCCGGTCCGCCTGAGCGGCCATGTGTTCCGCCGTGTGCAAGGGGGCCGTGGGCACGGCCACCACGGTTTCTTCGGGATTCGCTCGCCGCACCAGATCCACCGAGGCCAGCATGGTGAATCCGGAAGCCAGGCCGTCATCCACCAGGATGACGCGCTTTCCGCTCAAATCGGGAAACGGGCGATCGTTTCTAAATAGGGCATTTCGTTTTGCCAACTCCTCGGCCACCCGCTGTTTTTCCGCCGCGATCTGTACGTCGGTTAAGTCCAGCTCGGCAAGGAGCCGGTCATTGAAAAACGTGCGCCCGTCGAGTGTCATGGCACCGAAGCCGGCTTCGGTATTCCCCGGAATCTGCAGCTTTCTGACGATTAATAGATCCAACGGCAGGGCCAGTTTATCTCTCAACCGGATGCCGATGGGGACGCCCCCGGACGGGATGGCCAGGACCAGCCCGTCTTTTATCCCGGCATATGTCGATGTCAACATCCCGGCCAGCACTTCAGCCGCATGAAACCGATCGGTGAACACGTGCTCCCGGTCGCGCAGTGTTTGAATTTCATGTATATTTGGGTTCCTATGCATGTTGAACCTGTTACGGAAAAAGTGGTCATAGAGACGATAGCGCCTTTCATTCTAACCCGGTGGCCAAGAGACGCAACGGGGCATGCCCTGTATATTCCGCCAAACATGACCCATCTGCGAATGTCCGGTCCAATGCTTGCCGCTACATGATTTGAGACCCCCAAATAAATGCCGGCCCCCATTGAGGGACCGTCGGTTCAACGGTAAAGAAAACGGAGACCAACCCAAATAAAGGAGGATCATACCATGTTTCTAAACGATTTCTTGTTTGCCTTGCTCATCGCCTTATTGCTCACGGTCATCTTCGCGGGTGGCTTACGCGGGCACGGATTCGGTGCGGCCCTAATTTTCTTCTTCGTGGTTCTTCTCTTCGGCACCTGGGCCGGGGGCGTGTGGATCACCCCCATCGGAACCCCCGTCTGGGGGGTGTCATGGCTTTCATTTGTACTGGTGGGTCTGTTTTTCGCCCTGGTATTGACGGCGCTTCTCCCTCCGCACCCGAACAGGATGAAACGGGTGCGGCCCAGTGAGGAAGAGGAAGACGCCACACCCGTTGTGGTCTTTGGTGTCTTTTTCTGGATCTTCATCGGAGGGTTGATTGCGGCCATCATCACCCACTACTTGACCTGGTAGGTAAGGCAGCGGTTACCCCCCTTGGGCCAGCTCGGCTTCCACCTGGGCCACCCGCTCCTTGACCCGGATGACGCTGTCCGGGTTCAATGAGATGGAATCGATGCCTTCACGGACCAAAAACTCGGCAAACTCGGGGTAGTCGCTGGGGGCCTGACCGCAGATCCCCACCTTGCGTTCCTTGGCGTGGGCCGCCTTGATCAGGCGCCGGATTTCCACCTTCACCGCCTCATTTCTCTCGTCAAAGAGTTCAGCCAACTCGGAAGAGTCCCGATCCACGCCCAGGACCAGCTGGGTCAGGTCGTTGGACCCGATGGAGAATCCGTCGAACCGGTCGCTGAACTGATCCGCCAGGGTGACGTTGGCGGGAATCTCGGCCATCACATAGACCTCGAGCCCTTTGGCGCCGCGCGCCAGGCCGTTTTCTCCGAGCACCTTCAGCACCCGGTCCGCCTCTTCCAGGGTCCGGCAGAACGGGATCATGATCAACACATTGGTCAGTCCCATCTCCTCCCTGACCCGTCGTATGGCCCGGCATTCCAGGGCGAATCCTTCCCTGTATCTGTCACTGTAATACCTGGACGCCCCCCTGAACCCGATCATGGGGTTATGCTCCCGGGGTTCAAAGGCTTTTCCGCCGATGAGATCCGCATATTCATTGGTCTTGAAATCGCTCATCCGCACGATGACCGGCTCCGGATACTGGCTGGCGCCGATCTTGGCGATGCCCCGGGCCAGGTGGTCCACAAAGTATTCCGTCTTATCGTCATACCCCTGGGTGAGGGTCCGGATTTCCTTTTTCACTTCCGCATCCTCCAGTTGATCATACCGGATCAGGGCCATGGGGTGGATCTTGATGATGTTATTGATGATGAATTCCATACGGGCCAGCCCGATGCCCCGGGCGGGCAGGCGCCACCAGCGAAAGGCGGCCGCCGGACTGGCCATGTTCATCATGATCCGGGTACGGGTTTCGGGCACATTCTCCAGGCTCACTTCCTCCTTTTCGAACTTCAAAATCCCGTCATAGATATACCCCTCATCCCCTTCCGCACAGGAAAGGGTAATCTCCCGGCCGCTGTCGATGGTATCGGTGGCATGGCCCGTGCCCACCACGGCCGGAATGCCCAACTCCCGGCTGACGATGGCCGCGTGGCAGGTCCTCCCGCCGTGATCGGTCACGATTCCCGCAGCCCGCTTCATGATGGGCACCCAGTCCGGATCCGTCATCTCGGTCACCAGGATGGCGCCGTCCTCGAACTTGGCGATTTGTTCGGCACTCTTGATGCGGCAGGCCTTGGCTGCTGCAATGGCCTCACCGATACTGAGTCCGGTCAGCAGTTTTTCTCCTTTTTCCTTCAGGGTGTAGCGCTGCAATCGACCGGCCTCTTTCCTCGACTGGACCGTTTCGGGCCGGGCCTGCACAATGTACATGGACCCGCTTTTACCGTCCTTGGCCCATTCGATATCCATGGGTGTCTGGTAGTGGTCCTCGATCCGGACCGCCCATCTGGCCAGGGTCAATATTTCATCGTCATTCAACACATACGCCCGCCTTTCCGTCTTGGGTGTCGGAACCGTTTTGGTGGTCTGGGTTCCGCCCCGGGCGTAGATCATCTTTTTTTCCTTTTCTCCGATCACCTTTTCGATGATGGGCGTGAATCCGTCCTTATTCAGAACCGGCTTGAACACCCGGTATTCGTCCGGGTTCACCATCCCCTGGACCACGGTTTCGCCCAGGCCCCAGGCCCCGGTAATGACCACCACATCCGGAAAACCGGTCTCCGTATCAATGGAAAACATGACCCCCGAAGCGGACAGGTCGGAGCGCACCATCTTCTGCACCCCGATGGACAGGGCCACCTTCATGTGATCGAAGCCCTTTTCCTCCCGATAGCTGATGGCCCGGTCCGTGAAGAGGGAGGCATAGCACCTCCGGCAGGCATCCAGCAGTTCCTCGCCGCCGCTGATATTGAGGAAGGTCTCCTGCTGTCCGGCAAAACTGGCGTCCGGAAGGTCCTCGGCCGTGGCACTGCTCCGTACGGCCACGTCTACATTCTTTCGTTCATACCGCCCGCACAAATTCTCATAGGCCGTTTCAATCGCTTTTTGTATCTCTTCGGGAAAGGACACATTCAAAAAGCGTCTGCGGATGGACCTGCCCGCCTGTTCGAGTGATTTTTCACCCTGGTGATAGGCCCTGAGGGTGTCTTCGATGGGGTCCTTGATATCCGCTGATTCCAGAAACTGCCGGTAGGCCGCTGCGGTGGTGGCAAACCCATCCGGCACCTGAATCCCTTCCTCCTTCAACGTACCGATCATCTCGCCCAGTGAGGCGTTTTTTCCGCCCACCTTATCCACATCTCCGGAAGAAAGATCTTCAAACCACATCACGTATTCATTTCCAGTCATCGTACAACCTCCTTGATGAATGTCATTTATTGGGCTGAATTAAGTAGCCTGTCGTCTACCCGAACCGGGCTTCCTTTAAAGGGGTTCCGCGAGAGCTTTGAAAAACACCCCTTTTGCTAACGCGACGGTCGCCTATTTACACCGGCCCGGCTTGAGTGCGAGCACGCTTTAAAACACAATAAATGTTACCCATTGAGCATCTTCGACGCCATGGGGTTCACCATGTATTTCGGGTCACGCGTGGTAGTAATCGGCAGAGTTTACCGGCGCCAGGAACGCCGTCTGTTCCGGTTGCGGGGCCGGTTTCTGGAAGACCGTCAGAAGACGGATGGGGGAAGCGCCGCCGGCGGCTTTTGGCTGAAAGATAAGCCGAAGGGGGTTTGAGGGCAGACAACCTTGAACGAAAGGCCTATGTGATAGCCCGGTCATTCCTTGCAGCCAGGATACACCGGCTTTCCGTCATGAGTGCCTTTAAATTCTTCTCGGACTTGATGACGTCCACGTAGGCCAAAACGGCCGTGGCGTTTATCTCACGGGATATTTCCCGTGCATGGGTGATCATGGCCGCATTGATGCTTTCGATGGAGGATGCCGTCTCTTCTCGGTCATTCACAGGCACATCATGTCCAGGAAAGGACCCATAGGACCGTTCCACGCGGTAGTAATTCTTCGTCTTTTCCTCGTCTTCTTCGCTCTTTTCACCCCGTATGGTGACACGGTCTTGGGTCACTGAGATATCAATATCGTCCTTGTCTACGCCGGGCAGTTCAGCGCCAGGTTCTTTGTTGGGAATCCATGCGTAATGTATGGGGATGAAATACAGAATGGACCCCATATACGACCGTCCCATTCCTGTCTATTATTTCAAGAATGACATGGATCCGGTTGGTCTTGGCGACCGAAGCCCTTTGGGCGCGCTGCATTTGGAAAGGAGGACAGCCATGCTCAGAAGTGTAGAATCATTGATCAACTATGTACTGGATGCCGAAGACGGCGAAATCGGACGGTGTAAAGACCTGCTCTTCGACGACCGACAGTGGGTGACCCGTTATATGATTGCGGATACGGGCAAGTGGCTGCCGGGTCGAAAAGTGCTTATTTCCCCAATTTCGCTGGGAGAACCGGACTGGTTAACCCAGCGGTTCCCCGTCAAAATGACCAAGGCCCAGGTCGAAAACAGCCCGCCGCTGGACGCGGATGCGCCCGTGTCGAGGAAGTATGAACGGCTGTACTTCGACCATCATGGCTGGCCCTATTATTGGGCCGGCGGTGACCTTTGGGGCGCGCTCCCCTACCCTCCGCCGACCCCGATTCCGTTGACGGACAAAGGAGAATCCCTGAAAGAAGAAAAAGAGAAACTGGAGGAAACCCACCTGCGGTCATTTAAGGAGGTGAAGGGATATTATATTGAAGCCATAGACGGAGAAATCGGTCATGCGGAAGATTTTATCGTAGATGACACCTCCTGGATGTTTCGCTATATGGTCGTGGACACCCGAAATTGGCTGCCGGGCCGGAAAGTCCTCATCTCCCCGGCATGGATCGAGGCCATCACCTGGGTGGAGAACCACGTGAAAGTAGACCTCACCATAGACGCAGTGAAGAACAGCCCGGAGTACGATCCCTCCCAGCCGGTCAATCGGGAGCATGAGGTCCTTTTGTATGACTACTATGGGCGTCCCAAATACTGGGAAGAGCCCCCGGTTCCATAATCCTGGAAGATCGGTTGATTTCTTCTCTCCCCCGAAGCCCTTGACGCCGTTTGATATTTCACTGTGAGAGACCTTTGAAAAATGTTCAATTTTGTTCAAGGTCAAGAAAGGCAAAAATTTCAACCGCAGGAATATACTCAATATTTCGAGGATTGAAATTTAAGCCTGACGCAGAGATTGAGCAAAAGGGGGTGTTTTTCAAAGGTCTCTCTGAAGGGAGGCGCATCGCTCATGACTTCATCGGAACATAAAAAAGCAGCATTGACGTCGGAAGATCTGGCCGCGTTGAAAGCGGATTTAATCGAGAG